>NZ_LIYL01000002.1:0-113136 GCF_001278875.1 Lysinibacillus sp. FJAT-14222
ATATGTTCTATAAAGAAAAAGCACTTCATTCCTCCCACCTCTGAAGAAGTGGGCTTCCTGAAGCTCACTTCTGTGAAGTATAAAAATGCCCTAGAACATAGGGACAACGTCAAAATAAGATATTTATAGACTTTAAATAAACATAAAAAGCCACAACCCATTCTAAATTTCACTTCAAAAGAAATGAAATTACCAAAAAAATCCAATCATTGCTATTTAATGATTGGATTTAAACCTCACTTACTTACGGTACGGTTCACCGTAAAGTAACTAAACGAGGTTTTTACATACATATTTTTTTTAATACCTACTGCTATCAATAACATTATCAACAGAAGTATGCCTTCTTAAGTAATCTTATTCTAACTCTGCAGCCCTGTCGATTAACATCTATTTGATCAGACGTGTTAATTAACCATTTTAATTAATTCGAAGACGCTGATTTCCGCTGCGGGCGAGCGTCGGGCCGCTTCCTCCGCTTTGTTGTTGTTGCTGCCGCTTTGCTTTCGCACAGAAAACATCCGCTCCTTGCAGGGTCTTGTCTGTCTCGCTTTTCCCGTGGGAAGCTTTGCTCTGCGACGAAAGCGAAGCAACAGGAGCACTCTAGTAGCCCTCCGCTACAATCCGCAAAAATGGGCACACATAAGTAAAATATCAACAAAAAAATCCTTTTATCGCTCAATAATAAACCTATATTTTCCTAATCAACACGCCTGCTATTTGATTAAGAAAGGGTTTTTCTCGCAAAAATATTTTATGGTATGATGTTTAGGTTGTGTATCTACTATGTGACACATTTACATTTTCTAAGAAAAGAGATATTTATGAAAACCGCAAATTTATCGAAGCGACATTGGTTGCTCATCTTAACACTTTCTTTATTAACATTTGTTCTCGGGACAAGTGAATTTGTTATTGTTGGAATCTTAACAGATATTTCTTCAAGCCTTCATATGACAAATGCAAAAGCAGGCACACTGGTTTCTGCGTTTGCAATTACGTTTGCCATCGCCACACCACTAGTGATGTCAGCAACAAGTCATTTTCCAAAGCGTAAATGGATGTTGTTTTTGATAGGATCTTTCATCGTCCTGAATGCTTTGTGCGTAATTTCGACGAACTACATTATGCTCCTTGCACTTCGGATTTTGACAGCGATTGTAACAGGAGTATTAATCTCTCTAGCCATGATTGTTGCAAGTGAAACCATGCCGATAAAAAAACGCGGACTTGCTATATCATTCGTTTTCGGTGGTTTCACACTTGCAAATGTCGTTGGAGTGCCAATTGGTATTGTAATCGCCGAATGGTACGGCTGGAATGCCTCTTTCATGTTAACCACTTTCCTTGGAGGGTTGGCGTTTTTGGCATCATTTTTTTTCTTACCGAATAAACTCAGCCAAGTACGCAGTTCGATACGGGATCAGTTTTCTTTAATGACACAGCCACGAATTTTGATAGCTTTTTTCATTCCTGCTCTCGGATTTGGCGCAACTTATGCCGTCTTTACGTACCTTGTTCCTATCTTGAAGGGAATGGGAGCACCAAATAATTCTATTAGTTTAATCTTATTTGGTTACGGGTTTATTTCGATTTTCAGCAACATCCTCGCAGGTAAAATTGCCAGTCACAATGCAATCGGTCGCCTTCGCTTTGTTTTTCTTGTGCAGGCAGTTGTTCTGACAAGTTTATTTTGGACTACAAATCATTTTATTTTAGGACTGGTAAATATCTACTTAATGTCGTTAATGGCCATCCTCTTAACAACATCTACTCAGCTTTATTTAATAGACCTCGCCGGAATTTATCAGCCAAAAGCTACAGGACTCGCTGCTTCACTTATGCCAGTGGCAAGCAACGTAGGCATCGCTTTTGGTTCTGCATTAGGCGGAATTGTATATCATCAAGGGAATTTAATGAATGTAACATGGGTCGGTGGGATCGTTGCAGTCTGTGCAAGTCTGCTAACTTTTTATAGTCATCTTTTAGACCAAAAACAAAAGAAATCAGCATAATAATAATAGGCGCAATCATACATGAGTGAGATTTATTCTACAACTAGAGTCCAAGCATTAAATGAAAGTCCATCCCCTTCAATGATTTCTAAAATACGGTCTCGAATTAGTTTGTTGAATACCGGCATAATGCTCCCTCTTTTCTATTGAAATACTAGACACTTTTTTCAAAATACTAGATACTTTTTGAAATTTACTCGCCAAAATGCTCTTTAAAAGGTAAAAGAAAGCTACTTTCAAACGAAAGATTCGATTTGAAAGTAGCTTTTTGAACTGACCTTTACATAGGTTAGGGTTCATCTTTTTTAACACGTAATCAGATAACACATATCACTATTAGTATGCACCACGATTTATTAAAGTCGCTCTAAATCCTGGTATTCTTTCATATAAGGACCATCCTCTGCCACATATGAATGATATAATGCCTTTACTGCAAAATTTTTCTCTAAACCCATTTCAGATTTTAGCTTTTTTAATTCATCATGCAACGCTCGATGTTCATTGATAAGCTTTAGCATAATTGATTTATTATATTTCATTTCATCCGTCCTTTTAGCTTATAACTTGAATAATTACAACTTTTAAATAGTTAAATTCAGGGAAGTTATGTGGAACTGCAAAATCCTCGGGCAACTGATGTTGTTCTAGTATTTTGTAACGTGTATCTGTCTCTTTAAATGCTTTATCAATAAACGTTTTAAATTTTTTCATGTCAAAGCTCGCGTTATTCGTTGAAGCTATAATTACACCATTATCAATCGTAATCGCAAGAGCATCCTTTAAAAGCTTTGGATAATCCTTTGCTGTACTAAAGGTCATTTTTTTTGTTCGTGCGAAACTCGGTGGATCAAGTACGACAACATCAAACTTCAATTCATGACGCTTTGCATAGCTAAAGTAGTCGAAGACGTTCATCACTTTAATATCCTGTGATTCATAATCAATCTCATTCACTGCAAATTGTTCGATTGTTTTAGCTAAGCTACGTTTAGCTAAATCAACACTCGTTGTACCTGATGCGCCACCAAGTGCTGCTGCTACAGAAAATGCTCCTGTGTAAGAGAATGTATTTAACACGGTTTTGTCGATCGCATAATGATCGCGTAGTGCTTTCCGAACATTACGTTGATCAAGAAAAATCCCTGTCATTGCCCTATCGTTTAAATCAACAGCAAAGTTCATGCCATTTTCCTTGACGATTAATGGGAAATCACTTTTTTCACCTGATACATAATCATCTTGTTCTACATATTGTCCGTTAGTATTAAATCGCAATTTTTCATAAACGCCGCGCGTGTTCAGTGCTATATTTAACGCTTCATACACGACATCACGGAAAGCATAAATTCCTTCACTATACCAGCTCACCATATAGAAGCCATTGAAGAAATCAATAGTTAAGCCACCAATTCCATCACCTTCTCCGTTAAATACACGGAAAGCCGTCGTTTGTTCTGAGGCAAAAAAAACAGCACGTTTCTCAGCCGCCTCGCGAATTTTTTTTGTGAAGAAGCGCACATCGATGACTTCTTTTTGTTTGCGTGATAGTACCCAGCCGATGCCTTTGTTTTGCTCACCATAATAGCCTGTCGCAATATAACCACCTTGTGCGTCTAATAATTCCACAATCGTTCCTTCTGAAACGGCTACCTCTGGCATATCTATAGCTTCTTTTAAAATAAGTGGATAGCCATTTGTCATTTGCTTAATAAATTTTGGTTTTACATATATTTCGCGTATCTGCTCCATCGAGTCATCCTAACTGTTTCATAATCTATCTATTATGTCATGTTTCGCAGGAAAAAGCGAAGGAGTTAGGTATTTGCAGCATAACAGGGACGATCGTTAGTTTTTCGTGGCGCATATCATACAAGGATGTGCTGATAGATTATATACGTTGATTGAGTGATTGAGGACTTACATTAATAACAACAATCAAGTTAAACAGAGCTAAAGATTGGCCTTATGAGAACCCCGCAGGCTTGCCAACCAGATTGTTTGAAACTTACCTGAGCATTAAAGATTTTACAGCTTAAAATAAACAGTAACTTTTTCATCAAACACTTCTGTCTCTATATATCGTTCACCCTGATCTTCACTCACATAATGAATATCATTTAACAACACATTGGCCTTTAGTAACGATTCATGCTGTTGGATGATAGTTATTGCTTTGGCACTTCCAGCAATCGAAATCGATACATACTGCTCAACAGGAAGTTTCCATTTTTTTCGTGTATCTTGAATTGTGCGAATTAGTTCTCTAATTTGGCCTTCCTCAAGTAAGCTAGTTGTCAGCTGAACATTTAAAAGGACTCGACATGAAGCATCTTCGGCTAAGATGTAATGGTCCTTTACAATGGATTCAGTTAGCACGTGTGCTTTTAACAATGTCACCTGTTCCCCATCAATCGTTAACTCAACTGAACCTGTTCGTTGTAAATTATTTTTCTCTTCATCATTTAATTGCACTACGTAATCTTTTACTTTGTTCACTTTTGGTCCAAATGCTGCACCTGCCGTTTTAAAATTAAGCTTATAATGAACGGTTTCATATGCTGAGAAGTCATTTGTCCAAATGCATTCTTTTATATTTAATTCTTCTTTCACGAGCTCGCTATATGGTTGATAATCTGTTAGCTCACCTTCAACAGAGGCAATGATTTCACTTAAAGGCTGCTTTACCTTGATTCCTTGACTATTTCGTATGCTGCGGCCTAGTTCTACGATTGATAAAATATTCGCCATTTCTTTCTCAAGCTTAGCATTTACGAGCGCTTCATTATATGTTGGGTAATTTTGTAAATGTACACTTTTTCCACATAATTGTCGATATAAATCCTCGGCAATAAATGGTGTGAAAGGTGCTAGCAATTGACAAATTGTTGATAGTAGCTCATACAGCGTACTAAAGGCACCTCGTTTATCCTCTGACAGACCATTTGCCCAAAATCTTGCTCGAGAGCGACGGATATACCAGTTACTTAGCTCTTCCACAAGCTTACCGATTTCACGTGTTGCCTGTGTAAATTGATAATCATCCATAGATTTTGTCACAAGCTGAATTGTATGATGTAATCGAGACAGTATCCAATGATCTAATTTTGTACGTGTACCAGTTTTGTTAGCATCGTACTGGAAGCCATCTATTTCTGCATATAGCTGATAAAATTTGAACGTATTATCAAGTGTATCAACTAGCTTTGATTTCGCATCCATCACAATCTTCTTAGAAAAACGTTTAGGATTCCAAGGAGAACTGTCTACTAAGAACGCCCATCTTAAAGCATCTGCTCCGTACTGCTCTATCAGTTCAACTGGCTCTAATGCATTTCCTTTACTTTTCGACATTTTCTGTCCATGCTCATCTAAAACATGCCCTAAAGAAAGTACATTTTTATAAGGTGCTTTACCAGTAAATAATGTCGAAACAGCTAATAGACTATAGAAAAAGCCTCGTGTTTGGTCAATACCTTCGATGACAACATCGGCAGGGAACTGATTGTTAAATGTATCAAGATTTCCAAAAGGATAATGATGCTGAGCAAACGGCATTGAACCACTGTCAAACCATACATCTATCACTTCAGGTGTACGTTCCATATCACCCTTACATGTTGGACAAGTACAAACAACCTCATCGATATACGGCTTATGAAGCTCGATGTCATGTAAAGTGCCCTTCGCTAACTTTTTTAAAGAAGCAATACTATTTGGTGCCTCTTCATGTCCACAATCCTGACAAACCCAGACATTGAGCGGTGTACCCCAATAACGATTTCGGCTAATATTCCAGTCCACTAAGTTTTCTAAAAAGTTGCCAAATCTACCGTGCTTAATGTGATCAGGATACCATGTAACTTGTTCATTATTTTGTAAAAGTTTATCTTTCATTGTAGACATGTTGATAAACCAGCTGTCAGTCGCGTAATAAAGCAATGGTGAATCACAGCGCCAGCAATGAGGGTAGCTATGCTCATATTTTTCCTTATCAAACAATAGCTCATCTTTAGCAAGCATTTTGATAATATCGACATCACAATCTTTCACAAATCTACCAGCAAGCTCTGGAACCTCTTCTGTATAACAACCTTTCAAATCAACAACATTGACAAACGATAGCCCATTTTGCTGAACCGTTTTATAATCGTCCTCCCCATAGGCAGGCGCAATATGGACGATTCCAGTTCCACTATTCTCTGTAACGTAATCCGCTAGTACAACGACATGCCCTTTATCAACGGTTACGTATGAAAAAGGTGGAATGTACGATACACCTTCAAATTCATGCCCATTATGCTCACTTAATATTTCAACGGGTGCAGTAAAAACCTTTTCCACTAATGATTTTGCCAAGATATATACTTTATCGTGCTGTTTCACTCGAACATACACAAGCTTAGGATTCATAGCCAATGCAACATTAGCAGGTAATGTCCATGGAGTCGTTGTCCAGCCAAGAAAATACTCATCTTTATCCTTCAATTTAAACATTGCCGTGACAGATAAATCCTTTACATCCTTATAGCCTTGTGCAACCTCATGAGAGCTTAATGATGTTTGACAGCTAGGGCAATACGGTGAAACGCGGTGCCCCTTATATAAAAGCTTTTCCTTGTGCACATGACTTAAAATATTCCAAACAGACTCAATGTAATCATTGCTAAGCGTTAAATATGGATCATCCATGTCAATCCAATAGCCAAGCTGCTCTGTAAAGGAGCGCCACTTCTTCTCATAGGTAAAGACACTTCCCTTACACTCTTGAATAAATTGTTCGACACCATATTTCTCAATTTCTTGCTTGCCAGAGATACCTAGCTTTTTTTCCACGCCTAACTCTACAGGCAAACCATGTGTATCCCAGCCAGCTTTACGCTCAACCAAATAACCTTGCATCGTTTTATAACGAGCCACGACATCTTTAATCGTTCTACCAAATGCGTGACCAACGTGTGGTAATCCATTTGCTGTTGGCGGTCCTTCATAAAATACAAAAGGCTTATTGTTAGAACGGTTCGCAACAGATGCCTGGAACGTTCCTTCCTGTTCCCACAACTGACGAACCCTCATTTCCCTTTCTACAGTCGTTTCTTTTTTCTCTTCAACTTGCATGTAATTCCCTCCTATACAATACGTATAAAAGGCATACAAAAACCCCGTCCCAAGCAAGGGACGGGGTTAACCGCGAATACCACCCTAATTCTATTGAAACAGCGTTCAATAGCACTTAGCAACGTACAATCATACGTGTTCTTTTTAACGGTAGACACCCGAATCGGCTTACTATGTTCAGCCAATCTTCTCAGAGAGGATCTTCATGTAACACTTGCACACCGACTTCCACCATTATGTCGGCTCTCTGTAGAACAAAATGAAACATTACTCTTTCTCATCAACGAATTTGTATGCTTTTATTGTCATTCATCTTAACAAACTAATTTTTGTCTGTCAATAATTTCAAAGCACTAAAATTGGTAGTGATTTCCTTATAATTCATCGAGACATGTTTCGATGCTTTTATGAAGAGCTGCGAGCTTAGGCTTTCCATTTGTTTTAATATAAAAGCTTTGATGTACTTGGCTGGAATAAATGGGAGGGCGACGGCACAACAGAGGTCGTGACAGTAGGATTGTATCAACAATTGCAATGTACATGGAATTTTAATGTAGCTCCTGAAAAATTGCTTCGTGAAATTTCATTAGAGGATTTTGATGCACTAGCGATTCCTGGAGGCTTTGAGGAGGCAGGGCTTTATGCTGATGCCTTTAGTGACGAATTTCAGGCAGTTGTTCGTCATTTCGATGAACACAAAAAACCGATTGCTACGGTTTGTGTAGCTTCCCTTATTTTAGGTCATAGCGGAGTACTACATAATCGAAAAGCTACTACTTATAATCATCCAACAAGTAAACGATTAGCACAGCTACAATCCTATGGTGCAGACATCGTCAACGAACGAATTGTTCAAACTGGACATATTATTACATCCTCCAATCCCGGCACTGCATTCGACGTTGCATTTAGCTTTCTGGAAATGCTGACATCTGAGGAAAATGCAAAAAAGGTAAAGGATTTAATGGGGTTTAATTAATTGAAAGAAGCTGTCTCAAAGCGTTAAATTGGGACAGCTTCTTTCCATTTTATTTGATAATAAATGTTGTAACTTCGATCCAAATTCTTTGCTTTTTGTAACCAATGAAATGGTTCTTGTTCTTCCAAAATTATTAATTGGTAAGGCAAAAAGCTGAAGATGACCAATATTTTTTGCCATTAGCTCTGGTACAATCGTAATCCCCATTCCAGAGGTCACAGCCCCCAAAATAAAATCGCCAAAGTTCACTTCACTTATAATATTTGGTTTATAGCCAAGTGCTTGTATTTGTTCTACTATATCCTTTCTTGAATCACAAGGAGCCTGATGAACAATAAGCGGCTCCTCACACAATTCTGCAAGGTCAACTGCTGGCCTTGAATTAAAACGATGGTTCAAAGGAAACACAGCATAGTAAGGTTCCGTAAACAATTCGCAACTCCACAAAGATTCTCCCGTATATTTTGCATCCACAAAGACTGCATCAAGTCTACCTTTTTGTAAAGATTGCAACAGTTCATTTGAAGTATTTTGAATCATTAAGGTTATAGGTCGATCTAGTAGCTTAAGTTCATTCATTTTATTTGGCAAATAATAAGTGGCTAAGCTAGGTAGACCACCGATGGCAATTGGATTGCTCTGGTTAAATTGCTGTAATTCTTCACGAATGGCAGCTAGTTCAGTAATAACTGGTGTAATTCGAGTGTAAAAACGTTCTCCAGCTTCTGTTAATTCGATACCAATGGATGTCCTATGAAATAGCTCGATGCCAAGATTATTCTCTAAGTTTCGTATATGTTTACTTAGTGCAGGTTGGGAAAGATTCGTGATTTGAGCAGCTTTAGAAAAACTTTTTTGATTGGCAGCAGCAATAAAACTATGTAACCATTCTACATTCATTGTATTCCTCCCTAACCTATAACGATTTGTTATACCCTTATAAAATAGTGATTGTTCCATATTCAGCGTTTTTTAGTAACCTATTAAATATAGAAGGTGCTTCGATTATAACATATTGTTATAAGTTATCTAATCGACAAAATACTTAGCATCTTTACTATATGGAGGTTCAATAAATGAAAAATGTTTTATTATTATCCTTTGGCATGTTTGCCTTGGGCTTTGATGCCTATGTGATTGCAGGGCTTCTCCCAGGAATTAGCGATACGTATCAAAAAAGTACATCACAAGTCGGCCAGGCTGTGAGCATTTTTACTTTGTTTTACGCAATCTCAGCGCCGTTTTTTTCTTCTTTACTTGCAGGAAAACCAATAAAAAAAATCTTATTAGGGTCAATGCTTATCTTCACAATAGCGAATAGCATCACTGCTTTAGCGCCGACCTTTTCTATTCTTCTACTATCGAGAGCAATTGCAGGGACAGGGGCTGGTTTATTTTCACCATTAGCCGTAGCAGCCTCTTCAAAGTTCGTTTCTAGTGAAAAGAGAGGGAGAGCTCTAGGTTTGACAATTGGAGGAATGAGTATGGGAACAGTGCTTGGCGTTCCTTTAGGTATATATATATCCAACTTATTTGATTGGAAATTAACGCTTTGGCTATTAGTTATGATCGGTGTAATTGCTGTTTTATGTATGTATATTTTCCTGCCCGATTTCCCAACAACGCCTCCCCCTGCACTTAACGAACGATTAAAGATGTTCCTAGATAAAAGAGTAACTATAACTGTATGTATAACATTTTTCGCCAGTGTTGCTAGCCTTGGATTGTACACATATCTATCTCCCCTATTAGAGGAAATGGCAGGCTCCAGTAACTTAACGATATATCTTTGGGCATGGGGATTCGGTGGCTTGGTTGGAAGTATAATGATTGGTTACTTAATCGACTATTTCGGGAAACCAAAAACTTTAGTTACAATCATTTTATTCACTTTAACTCTATCCATTATTTGTATACCATTAATGATTCACTTACCGATATTAAAATACTTACCGTTCTTTGTCTGGGGAGCAATGGGTTGGGCATGCCAAGCACCTCAACAACATATTTTACTCTCCTATCAGCCGAATAACGGAAGTTCGGCAGTAGCATTAAACAGTTCTGTAAATTATTTAGGTAGTGCAATAGGTGCAAGTTTAGGTGGGATTGCATTGTCCTTACAGATGGGAACAATAACATTGATTTATTTTGCGATAATCTCAATGTCATTCGCAATTTGTTTACAGTTTTATAGTATGAAGAAGAAATTTAGCGTATAAATGGATTTAAAAATTGCGGCTCTAATCGTCTATTTGATGATTCTATCCATCACTTCGATGGTTAGAGTCGCAACTTTGATGGCTCAATTCATCAATTTGACGCTTCCATTAACCACTTTGGTGGTTCTATCCGTCATTTCGGCAGTTCAATCCATCATTTTAGCGTTTCTATCCACGATTTCGAAGGTCTATACATTACTGACAATAATTTCGCCAGTTGTTGCATCAATATACCGAATAGGTAATCTAGTATGTCGATCACAAGCTTGATAGACAAGTTGATAAGACTCTATTTCATCATCGTAATTTTTGTCCCAAGTCAATTGGAAATCGACATTTTCTAGAAATTGAAGATATGCTTTTTCCAAAGAGATAGCTGGCACTGGAGGTATTTGGCTAAGTTCATCCAAATCAAAATTCGGTCCATTATAATGATCAATCAGACCTGTCGTACGATTAACAACAATGATCACCATATCAAAAATAATTATACCTTGATTACGGGCTTGGAATATAAAGGATTCTGATTCTCTTTCATCCTCTTCCTCATCTCCTCGAATTAATCGTTGAAGATAAGGATAGTAGTCAGGAATTATTTTTAGTAAAAAGTCTATTGCTTTTTGATAACATGCTTCGTGATTAAGCTGTAGATTTCCTAAGCGTTTATGCATCCATCCAAAGCTATTTATTTTACCAGTTTTTATTGAAATAAAAGCTTTTACTGTATCTTCTGATTGCATTTTAAAAAAGCTGTTCATCGATAAATCTTTTTCTTTCATCTCCCAATTCCGCTTACGCCAAACAATCCCTTGATCTGCTCCTCTATCTACTTCTCGAATAAGCTCCAGATCATCTGTTATACCAATAATATCTTCATTCGTAAATTCATTGGTCATTAAGTTAGCTGGCAAAGGAGGCAAAGCAGCATAACTTTCAGGTACATTTTCATCATGAAGTATCGTTAATGTTGGGTCTAATGCATCTGCTTTAAAATTTAGAAATGAATTTACCTCATACACGAGATGAAGTCCATCTTTCTTCACATTGTAAATATCTCGTGATAATTTTGTTATCACTAGTTGTAACGCCAATGTATTCCGCACATATTCTATCAGAGCTTCCTTCGAAACTAACTTTGAAGGTATTTCAGGGCTCGTTTTCACTCCGTAGTAACTAAATCTAACAATATTTCCCAAGAAATCAACATCAATAAAACAACCAGCATGTGCTAATGGTACATCCATAACAAACTGTTCAAAATAAAAACTTTCTACACACGACAGTTTTTTTATTTGAGAACATGTTAAGTCTTTTAATGCTTCTGGATAATGACTCAGTAAAAATTGTTCCGCACTTCTTCTTTTTTCCTCAATAGATAAAGAATCAGCTTCTGACACAATATCATTCGTTTCAA
The DNA here is from genome assembly GCF_001278875.1 of Lysinibacillus sp. FJAT-14222. Lineage (NCBI taxonomy): Bacteria > Bacillati > Bacillota > Bacilli > Caryophanales > Bacillaceae > Lysinibacillus > Lysinibacillus sp. FJAT-14222. The sequence goes on from NZ_LIYL01000002.1 coordinate 11,746, forward strand.
TTGATAAGTGTATGAGGTGACCGGTGCAATCTAACTCAACAGTCATACTTTCATCCTGTTGTTCATTCACCCAAGAGAACATCACTCTTTCGTCATCAGAATATTCTTCTATGATAAGCTCATAGTGACTTGGTAATGAAACAATGGATAAAGCCCGTTCTTTTAGTTCATCTTTTTGCAAACTAAAGCCCTCCTTACAAATATTTTTATGTATAGACAAAAACCGATCTCCTAAGAGATCGGTTTTTTATTTTTAAATGATTACTGAGCAGCTTTCGCGCGAAGAACCATTTGTAGGATACCACCGTGACGGTAGTAGTCTACTTCTACTTCTGAGTCGAAACGAGCTAAAGCTTGGAAAGTTTTAACTGATCCGTCTTCAGATTTAGCAGTTACTGTTAAGATTTCACGTGGTTTCACGTTGTCAGTAATGTTAACAGAGATTTCTTCTTTACCAGTTAAGCCTAAAGTATCAGCTGATTCACCTTGCATGAATTGAAGTGGAAGAACACCCATCATTACTAAGTTAGAACGGTGGATACGCTCGTAAGATTGTGCGATAACTGTTTTGATACCAAGTAAGTTAGTACCTTTAGCAGCCCAGTCACGAGAAGAACCCATACCATAGTCGTTACCAGCAAGTACTACTAAGCCAGTACCTTGCTCTTGGTATTTCATACATGCGTCATAGATGTACTCTACTTCACCTGTTGGCCAGTAAGTAGTGAAACCACCTTCTGTACCAGGAGCAACTTGGTTACGGATACGGATGTTTGCAAATGTACCACGCATCATAACTTCGTGGTTACCACGACGAGAACCGTATGAGTTGAAGTCACGGATTGCAACACCGTTTTCGATTAAATATTTACCTGCAGGTGTTTCTTTACCGATTGCACCAGCTGGTGAAATATGGTCAGTTGTAATTGAGTCACCGAACTTCGCCATAATGCGTAAGCCATCTAAGCCTTTAATAGCTTCTGGTTCTTTTGCAAGACCTTGGAAGAATGGTGGGTTTTGGATGTAAGTTGATTTGTCATCAAATGTGTATAGAGACTCAGTTGATGTTTCAATTGCATTCCATTTTTCGTTCGCTGTGAATACAGTTTCGTATTCTTTTTGGAATAATTCACGGTTAACTACAGTACCTAATACTGCGTTAACTTCTTCAGTTGAAGGCCAGATATCAGCGAAGAATACTTCGTTGCCATCTTTGTCTTTACCGAATGAATCTTTTTGTAGGTCAACATCCACAGTACCAGCAAGTGCATAAGCAACAACAAGTGGTGGTGAAGCTAAGTAGTTAGCTTTTACAAGTGGGTGTACACGGCCTTCGAAGTTACGGTTACCAGAAAGAACTGAAGTTACGAATAAGTCGTTCTCTTTGATAGCGTCTTCGATTTCAGGAAGTAATGGACCTGAGTTACCGATACATGTTGTACAACCGTAACCTACAGTGTTGAAACCGATTTGGTCAAGGTAAGCTTGTAAACCTGAATCTTCAAGGTAACCAGTTACTACTTTAGAACCTGGTGCTAAAGAAGTTTTTACCCATTTAGGCACAGTTAGACCTTTTTCTACAGCTTTTTTCGCAACTAAGCCCGCAGCGATTAATACGTATGGGTTAGATGTATTTGTACAAGAAGTGATTGCAGCGATTGCTACAGCACCTGTTGGGATTTCTACATCACCTTCAGCGAATTTAGCTACAGAAGTTTTTGCGAATTCATCTTCAGTTAAACCGAAACCTTGTGTACCTTGTGGTGCCACTACTGCTTCTTTGTAACGAGTACGCATTTGAGATAGTGGAATTAAGTCTTGTGGACGTTTTGGACCAGAAAGGTTTGGTTCGATATCAGCTAAGTTTACTTCTAATACGTCAGTGTAAACTGGCTCTAAAGTTGGATCGAAGAACATGTGGTTAGACTTTAAGTAAGATTCTACAACCGCGATGTGCTCTTCGTCACGACCAGTTAAACGCATGTAGTTTAATGATTCTTCGTCAATTGCGAAGAAACCACATGTAGCACCATATTCAGGAGCCATGTTAGAGATTGTCGCACGGTCAGCTAGTGGTAATTTAGTTACGCCAGGTCCGAAGAACTCAACGAATTTACCAACTACGCCACGTTGACGTAATACTTGAGTTACTTTTAATGCTAAGTCAGTAGCAGTAGTTCCGTTTGGAAGATCGCCAACTAATTTAACACCGATAACTTCTGGAATTGGGAAGTATGAAGGTTGACCAAGCATACCTGCTTCAGCTTCGATACCACCAACGCCCCATCCAAGAACGCCAAGACCGTTGATCATTGTTGTATGTGAGTCAGTACCTACTACTGAGTCAGGGAATGTTTCGAAAGTACCGTCAGCATTTTCGTTTACGTGTACAACTGGAGCTAAATACTCTAAGTTTACTTGGTGAACGATACCAGTTGCTGGTGGTACAGCACGGAAGTTATTGTAAGCAGTTTGAGCCCATTTTAAGAAGTTATAACGCTCAGCGTTACGTTCGAATTCTAGGTCCATGTTTGCTGCTAATGCAGATGCATTACCGTATTTGTCAACTTGTACTGAGTGGTCAATTACAAGGTCAACTGGAATAGCAGGGTTGATTTTGCTTGGGTCGCCGCCCATTTCCTTCATTGCAGAACGAAGAGATGCAAGGTCAACTACTACTGGTACACCAGTAAAGTCTTGTAATACAACGCGAGAAGGTTTGAATGGTACTTCTGCTTCTGGATCTGCACCGTTACCCCATTTTGCTAATTCGTTTACGTGCTCTTCTTTGATAACATATGCATCATATTGACGTAAAACTGATTCTAATAATACTTTGATTGAGTAAGGAAGGTTTGAAACTTTTGCAACGCCAGCTTTTTCAATCGCAGCTAAGTCATAGTAATTATAAGTTTTACCATTAACTTCGAATGATGCGCGGCTGTTGTGTAAATTACCTTGTGCCATTTGCGGATCCCCCTAAATATCTTTTTGAAAAGGCCTAATTAAAATAAATTTAAAGCATCTTTTCTCCAATACCCATGATAACGCATTTATATTCATAAGTAAATTACATTAATATTATCTTTTTCAATAAGCAATACTTATGACCTTGGTTTGTAGCCAAATGTATTTAATTTTTATGGGTGCATAACATCAAGGTTTTACAAATCGGAGATTTTTATACCTTCCTATTTAAATGTATTTAAATGTATTTAACTGGGGCGTTTTTTGGGGCTCTTTCTGGGGCGTACGTAGTTTTTTAAAAATAGTGCCCCACCTTATAAAATAGTATTTTTATAATAATAGTTCGGACAGGTACGTTATATAGTAGAAATCTTAACAAAGAAAATAATTTACAACAACTAGTATTTTTTTATTGTTAATCAGGTCTCAAAAAAAGTCACTCATTTAAATAATAAAAAAATGAGTGACTTTAATAAATGTATTTTTTATAAATCTAACTCAGTACATCTGCAAGATGAATATTTTGATCAATTTTCAAAGTTATATTGTAATCTTTCCAAAATGCATCATTTTCATTATTAGCAATTATTTTACCAAGCTTTAATGATTCTTTAACTTCATTTCTAAAATTCCCCAACCCTAAGTCCTTGTATCTATTTAATCTAGGTGGCAACCTCTCAACATTTGATAAGTTAATTAAAAACGAATCCGGTATAAAATTTTCATAACTGTTTTTTCTAAGTTCTGTTATTATTCCATCTTCAATTCGTATTGTGATAAGAAAGTCTTCATAAAAAGTAATACTTAATTCGAAGTAATCTTTCTTTAAAAGGAATTTATTGTTGACCATTCTTTTAATCGTTTGTTCAATACTCTTTATGAATATTTTTTCATAATCAGCTACTACTGAGGAACGTATAAGATAATCCATCATTCATCCCCTCTTTTTAAGTTTTTTATCAATATCCTTAGTTACCTTCACAGTATCCAATTCCGAATAATCAGCAAGATCTTTGTCGAGTGCTTGTTCCATAACTTCTTTTATATCCTCAGTACTAATCACTAATTTATCAGTTATAAGTACTTTGAATAATTCTTCCATAAATATATTTCTTGAATTATTAAGTTGTTGATAATGTTTTCTATATTCTGAGTGTAAAAAAGTTAACACTTCGATAGGTAAGAAGATTGGTCTTGTATGATTATTCTCAGGAAGCTTTTTGTAAAAATAATCTGCCATAGTCTCATAATTGTTAGTGTTAAAGTTATTAGAAATAAATATATGTGCACTAAGCTGTTTAGTATTACTGAATTTCGTAATGTAATTTATTTGATTTAGCATTTCAACATAATCATAAGCCTTTCTCTGCTCACTTTTACCTAAGTCATATCCATCAGAAGTTTTATTTAATTTACAGTCATACGAAAAAACATATTGTTTTTTTTGTTCTTCAGCTCCTTGTACTGTATACGTCAAAGCAAAAATCCCTTCAGGCACTTCTTTTCCTGACATTTTTTTACCCCATTTTTCAGCATTTGGAAAAATATCTTTTATAATATTAAACACATCATCTTCAAAATCTCCTGGCGAATATTTGTCCCCAATTGATTCTGGCTCCGGTAAATTTACTAATATATCAAATGATTTACTTGCAACGCTTGATAAATATGATTTTGTACGATGTTTTATAGACTCATAAATCTGTCCAAAGAAATCCTTTGGTTCTTGCATGTTATAAACACTACCGAAACTTATTGGGAAAATACAATTATTGTTATATTTATCTAAATATTTCTCAAGAACACCAACAAAAACTATTACTGTAGGGGTTAAAGTACGATTTATTTTTTCAAGTACGCTGTTTGAAATTGCTCCTTGCTGTACAAGAATTTGTAAAGATTCGTTTGTTTGTTTATTATCTAAATTAATAAATTTATATTTATTTTTATTATATTTTTTTTCTGTATCTTTATTTAATTCCCACTCTGTCTTTTCACAAAATGAAGTAGCAAGCTTCTTTACATATGCTCTAATTGTATCCAATGAAATATTTAATGAATCATATTGACTTACTTTCAACTGTGTATTTCCGCAGCTTGGACATTCTGATAAGGTGAAGGTGATAGAAGTATCTTCTGAATAGTCACACTCTGGGTTTTTACAGGTAACATTTTGCTCTAATTCTTCAACAACGATTTTATCTTGTATTAATTTGTTGAATAAATCTTCTTCAATACTTGGAAAATCTTTTTTGAATGAAAGAGTCATCAAATAATCTGTTAAATCAGCTTTTCCAGCCACAAATTTTGAATTTGAAATTAATTTATTTAAAGGTATTCCAAATTTCATTAAAAATTTATCTTCGATATCTTTTTTCACTTCCGATTCAAGTCCGCTATCATCTATCGAAAACATAATGTTCCCATCATCAAATACTGTTGATCTAATTGTTCTACTCACCTTTGAAGTTTTAAAAGCTAAACTTTCTATATCTTTTATACTTTCTAAATCAACACACTCTCTTGTATGTGCATCTTTTACTGATGGTAAGACATCTCCGTTATTTAATTGAAAAATCAGACTGGGGGAATTTATTAAAGGGCTACTTCTGAAAACAATTTTATTAATAATAAAGTCCTGAACTTCATGTCCATTAGGTGTTATCCCTTCTAAAATAGCTTCCTTTAATTTTTCTGGTTGATACTTAGTAAATAACTCTGGCTCTATTTCAGTTAAATTAGTTGCAAATGTTTTTTCTAAATATTTTTTTATGCTAATTTTTTCTCTTTGGAATTTCGATCTAATTTCTAAAATGTTGTTTGAAATATCTATTTGAAACATAATTGGCGCTACTTCTTTGTTCCTAAAAGGTTCATCGAAATCCGGTCTGATTACATCACTAATTTGTCTGTACAACATTACCACTAATCTATTTTCTCCATCCATTGCATACGAAAATACATCATAATAACTCTCTTTATTTGAGTTAGAATGCATAAAATCAACAAAGTCCTTTTTGAATTCTGTAGGTATTTTTTTGCATTTCTCGAAAGTGACAATTTTATTTAACAAAAATTGTTTTCCAGTTCCTTTACTATCCCAATGATACCAAGTATAAATTTCATTTATATGATCGCTATTATCTTTCATCATCTGGTATAATTGACATATCGATGAATTTCTGTATAACTTATCATATTCTACAGCGACTGAATTATAGTATCTTGTTACAGTTTTTTTCTTTCTACTTAAAAACTCCCGTAAAATTATAATCTCCCTTAGAACATCAGCTGAAATAAATTTAAAACACTCTATTTTCTCTCCCTTCTTTTTTGTTTCATTTAAATCCACACCTAATAAATCCCCTATTTCTTCCAATTCAAAAAGTGAACAACTATTAAGCATACTCTTAAATCTAAATTGCAGTTCAGATATAGGTATTTCAAGAATTTTATCAATTGAAACTTCAACTCGTCTCCAATATTTAAGATCAAATTTTTCTAGTTTCGAATCTACATTATTTGACACTAACAAACACCCTTTTTGTTTTTTATTACTATTGTCGACTTTTACAAAGAGGAAATCAATACCATTTTACCATTTATTTTTAAAAACTTAATCTTATTACCATATTATCAGAACGTTTGTTCCGTTTCAATTGTTATAGCAAAAAATAGTGATTAAATTTATACTTTGAACATTTACAAAATTCGTTTCACAACTGAAATAAGCAACCCTAAAGCCTATCCAACAGTCGTCTACTTTAGTTCTTCATAAAATGTCTGTGTTAACCCAAGCATCCAAGAGGAGTTACAATGTACTTTCATGTTTAATTCATACACACTAGTAGTGTTTAAATAGATAAATAAACGCCAAAAACCAAAACAGCAATTAAGCGATCTTGGTCTTTGGTATATTTATGACAAAAACATTTGTGTACCATACTAATCTATACTATTTTTTATTATTTTCTCGTTGTGCAATGATGATTTTTAAACCTTCCAAATCGCCTCCCGTCAGAGTGCCTTTATCAAATTTATCTAGCCATGACTTATCAATCAGCTTTTTATCTACTGCTTGTTTGAGGTAATCACGTACTGCAGCTTTGGTTGTTGAGTTAGTAAATTTCATTTTATCATCATCCTTTTCATTTAGTTTAGGTGCCTTGTCCACCACAATTATATTGACAAACCAAGATAACGGCTTAGATCCGTTTAATACGTTTAGATCGACTGGCCCTGTAATACCTTGTACTATACCTTTATCCGTGAATTGCCATAAGTCACAGGCGAAATTAGGTTTTTTACCTGGGGCACTTGTGCCACTGTAACGTGGAATCCATAGAAAATCATAATTTTTAATGGTATCCATCCTATAAGGTTTGTAAAAATGATGACCTGTGTACAGCCCAACTTTAACGCCTTTGCCTTTCAAGTAATCCACGAATGCTTGTGTGCCCTGAACAATGTTTTGCACGCTTGCTCCAAAGCTTTCTTCGACATCCACAACGAAAAATAACGGATTGTGTTTTTGTGCTCGGTTGTAGAAATCTTTTGCTTGTACCAATGCCTCTGCAGCATTTTTAAAAGTCACATAAATATACACTCCAAACGGTATCTTGTGATTTTTACATCCATTGATATTTTGAATATATTTTCGGTCGATAGTGCTAGTACCGTATTGAGTACGGATAATGGCCAAGCTAACTTCTTTGCTAGCTTTAGACCAATCAATATCACCTTGATGATGAGATATATCAATAATTTTAGTCATTTGTTACCACCATCTTTACTTGAATATTGTTTATATAATTGGTTAGCAAATACAGCAGCCCCGCTTACTAGAATGCCTTGTACAATCGCTGGCATATTTATACCCATAATGCCAATTGTAAATAAAACTCCCAAAAACAATAAAATATATGGAATCAGCCAGTCTAGCATTTTAGGTGTGTTCTTTAAAACTTGTCCGATAACTAATAAAACAGGCACTACAATTAGCGCCTGTTCGATGATGTAATCATATAAAAATTCCACTTTATTATCCCCCTATTTTGTTTTGATAACTAGCGCTAATAATCCTAAAATAACAGCACCAATAATAGTAGTAGACGCCCACCAAACAATTTTATCGATTTTATTTAATCGATGGTGAGCACTTTTTGTGCTTGCTAGGGCTTCATCCGCTTTATCTTCTGCTCGGTTTGCTGTATCACGGATATGATTAATACCATCTAATTTTTCACCAATAGCCCCTAAGCGCTCATATACGTCTCTTACTAAATCATCACCCATAAGTCACCTTGCCTTTCTGCATAATAAAAGCCCTCCACAATTATCTGTGGATGGCCTGATATTAAAGCATTTTATTTAATTCGATTACAAACTCTTGATAATTTTTAATGTTCCCGTTTAGGCGAGATTCTTTTTTTGCAAGTTCTACTAATTCATCTCCAACAATATTAATATTCGCCTGAACAAATTCAGTTCTCGAGCTAGGAGTAACATGGTTCTTTAATTCTTTCAACAGCGATACTCTTTCTTCAGATTTTCTTAAATCCGCTTGCACTTGTATTAATTCTTGTTCCCATACAGCGATAAATTCTTTGTAAACTTTGATTTCTGCATTTATGGTATCTTGGCTGAATTTTACTTCTTGCATATTTATCATCTCCTTTTATCTACAAACATTCGACAAAAGGATAGGGTTTCCTTTCATTTCATTTCAGACAATAAATATAACTATAAAACGCAACGAGAATTAGTGACATGTACTGTTATCTATCTCGATTTCTCTCACAGCACATAATAAAAGACCTTCATATCTATGAAGGTCAATGTAATTTACACTAGTGTTTATCCTAAATACCAAAAAGTTTACGTTCATGTGGACCATCAACAATCATAGAAAACTCAGGATGTTCATAAGTGTCAATCTTTATTTCTTTTTTTATAAAAGTAATTTCATCTGATTTTAATTTTTTGACTTTTAAATCGGCACAAGGAAATTCACCTTGTATATATAATACTTTTAACACTTTTTTCGAATCTGGAGCAATATAATCGAACTTTTCTGTTCTATTGATTGTCTTGTAATCTATAAATCTCTTATTTAGTATATCAGCTTCATCAATTCCAAAATCAAAATCTCCCTTTTTAATAGTAATTGAGTAATCTAATACAACATTAGTTGCAGGTAACTCTCCATTATTCTCAATTGTCAACTTCCACAATTTAGTGTTATGTTGTATTTTTGGAAAACCTCTTGTTTCAAAATTTATTTCCAATAATTCTTTATTAACACTTTTACTATATTCATTTTCTGAATCTTCGAATGTAGATTTAACACTTAATTTGGGATTGACATCTTTCTTTGTAAATCTATATACACGATATGCTATTAATATATTTAGGATTGAAATAATCAGAGTAATAATTTTTTCGTTTAGTAGTTTTCTAAATAGAAATTCGATATTTTCAATCACAATAACCACACCCTTCCCTCTACAATAATTCGACAAAAGGAAAGGATTTCCTCCCAACTTAGACAATAAAAATAACGCTAAGCTTCTGCTTGCGTCTTAAAATCTTGCCCCGTAATTTCCTTGTACTGTTCTTCCATAATCTTCCCCGCCATGACAAAAATCTTCACTTGGTCTTTTGTGAAGAATCTTGGGTAGTATGCTTTTGCTGCATTAAAATAGACCTGATTCATAGTGACCCCTCCCGTTTCAATAATTGAAGTAAAATCTCCGCTTGAACGGCTTCGATATTTTCAATACGTAGATCTTTTTCAAGCAATGCGAAAGTTAGATTGGCGTTTTCCTCTTCTAATCTTACAATCTTCTCCTGGTCCGTTTCGCCACCAAACGGCTTGACCGCTTCGCCAAATGAGCCATCCGGTAAACGTCTTTTGATTTCCAAAGACATCTTCTTCACCCTTTCCTATACGTCATGCTTGAAATGCTCCAGACACCTTGGCAATGTTCCCGTCTGATATGGAAAGCTTCAGAACGATCTTGCCTTTCGGAGCCGGCGCGATATGGTCAAATTCATCTTCGGTGATGTTGTCTATCAGCTCGACAGTGTTCGTTTTATCCATGGCTTCAAACTTCTCTTGTTCAGCAGGATCTGTCATAGAAACAGCTACGGCCAGAGAGGCTGCTGTATCATGTTCAATCCAAGTGACAAGTCCCTGTGCTTCAGCCGTTGCCGGTTGCAGTGCGAAACGTGCCACCGCTTCGGTCAACTGCGAACCGTTGAACTCCCGCTGAATAGCGACTGTTTTCTGCATTGTGAAGTTGTATGTGTCCTCAACTTGGAGCGTGAGCGTGTTGTTCCCGTCCACCAAAGAAGAAACCGAAAGCGTGAAGTCGAACGGTCCTGAAGCTCCTCTGTACACTTGGACAAAACTTCCACCATTTAATTTATAACGGAGCGTCACGTCATTGCCGTCCGGATCGCTTACGTTCCCGCTTACAGTCATGAGCTCCGATTCAATTACTCCAGTTTGTTTCTTAAAGCTGTCCACTTGAAGAACCGGAGGTCGGTTAGCAACAATACGGAAGCTCCGCACTTGAACTGTAGATTCTCCGTTTTTGTCATCTTCAGCCCGTAATCTCAGGACATGGTCAACACCTTCAGCCAGGGTATCAGTCACGGCAATGGAACCGTCAAAAATTTTGCCATTCGTGAATTTCAGCGTCTTGCTGTACGAAATTGGCGTGAAGCCGTCAGAAACGCTAGCTGCAAGAGTGCGCTCTGTTCTGTTATTAATGCTATATTTCACACTTACAACATCACCAGCGTCTTTATATACGGCTTGCCCTGATAGATTGATAGTATCACCTTCATAGAGAGTACGGCCGTCTACCTCTGCAAGCGTAACTGTAGGGACAGCATTCCAAGTAATTACGTAAGCGTCGTCTGCATCAAGATTATCTGAAACCCAGATTTCAGATGGTAGATTCAAAGCGGGACGAACTCCAAAGTGCCCATAGAATGCTGCGTAGTAGTGGAGTAACCCAGCAGAATGTACGCCACGCGCGTAGTTCGATTCCCCGGCAAATGGGGTTCTTAACCACCAATGCCACGACCGAGTAGCACTCAAAGTTGAATTGGTATAGGATGTTTTTGAAACAGCTTCAGCTGTTGGATTAGCCTGCCTTGAAGCATCATTAGAGAAAAGAGCAAGTCTTGAGCCTTCCGAAATGCCGTTTTCGTTTGCAAATCCCACTTCGGTATTTGATAGGAGAAAAACCTTGTCTTGGACCGTTTCACTTCCCCCGCCGTCCGTCACCGTGTTCCGAGCTACTGAAAGAGTAGTATTCAGAATACGGTTTTTGAAATGCGCTGAGAAGTTCCCTAGGAAACCTCTTTCGCTATCATAAGGATTATAGCCAGACCAAACATTGACGCCTGTCGGCGGTTGGTCCGCTCCATGCTGTGCTGAATACCACGGCTGAGTGTCCTTGTTTAGCCATTGACGGATGTTGGAATGTAGATAGCGGTTATTCCCGTTTGTTCTCCGATTCGCGTCTGTGTTCCCAGGTTCAATGGCGTCAAAAGACTTCAATGTGATGATACGTTCAGTAAGTAATGTCACCGAATCAACAGGATAGCCCGGGTGGTTTTTAGCGGTTACCTGGAATATGATAGGTTTCCCGTTGTACGTTGTTCCGGGATCCTTTACCTTTGTCCCTACGGGCAGACTGCTTAATAGTTGCGCCATTTTGTTCACCTTCTCCTTCAAATAGTCTTTCAATGAACTTATCTATATTTGAAATCAAGTAATAGCAGTTACCATGGCACATAGAACATAGACCTTCCAACTGCTAAAAGACTGTTCAATTTGTTCAGGGCTCTTCCCCTCCCCTTGATGTTAGACAACTTCATTCATTGATACGGAGTAAGTTCCCCAGAGTCCCGGTTTCAATCGTTGCTGTACTACATCTAGTTCAGCATTTGAACGGGCAATGAAAGCCCCTTTCGAGTAGTTCTTCTTGGTTGCTTGCACTGTGAGAACGTTACTTTCAATAACTGTAATCAGAATGTCCTCTGAGTTAGTGCTATCGTAAAGCGTTACTTCAGTGAGCGGTTGAAAGCCTGAAGCATCCACCACATTTAAAGTAGTGGCTCCTATCGGAATTGTATCCTTCACCACAGTTTTTACTGTGTCTAGCTCCATCTTTCGTGCCTGTTCTCCGTCAAGTGCATCAACAAATGTTTCACTGTTGCCTGATACACGGTCATCTAATTCAAGTTGTATTTGTATACGACGTATAGTCGCCTCTAAAGAAATTAAATAATTCCTGTTAATTTCGATATTTTCATCAAGATGATTCATAACTTTCTGATTGTGTCGAGTACCCTCTTGCAATGCTTCCCACACAGGTAACCCAGTAACACGCTCATTTTTTTGTGTTCCTGTACTTAGGTCAATTACTGGGATAAAGTCCCCTTTTTCATCAATTCGTAAGATGTGATCTAGAAAATTTATTCTTTCATATTTTTTTATAGCCACTATGCAACAACTCCCTCTGCAATGATGGGAATATCAAAAACATACATGAAGCCATCATTTTCTTTGTAAAAATTCGTTGGACCACTCACTAAGATTGCATTATCTCTATCAAGTAATGCTGCATGTGTTACCGCTCCGCTGAAGTCATCCAAATAAAACATTACACGAATGATGTTCCCTAGCTGTTCCGTTTTAAAAATATCAATATCACGCTCAACACCTTCAATTAAAAAACGCCCCTTTTGTACATTGGAAAGTAGCGTTTGAAACAATAACTTTATTAATCTTTCATGGACTTGCATATCATCACCTCATTTAATAAGAAAATGCCATACCTGTAACTGGATAAATGACTTTGTAACCGTGTGCTTTTGAAGGAATATCAATCTTAGACTCACTTCTTACACCAACACCGTTGTCATTTGTAATTGCTTGATTAGTATTAGGATAGACAACCGGATAAACATGTTTACGCGCACTTACTTTAATACCTGGCACCTCAAATACATACATAAATAAACTTTGTAAATGAGCCGGTTTTATCTCTTCTATTGCTTCTACTAAGCCTTTTCCTACTAAACCACCGGTATGAGGTATTCTGACAATAAACTCATACGCACAAGGTACATCAATAACTTTTGCATTTCGATTTTCAACAAATGCATTAACCGCATTTTCTAGCCTTTTTCTTGTAATAGTAAAATACTTATTGAGCTCATATAATATTCTCTGAATTCTCTCAGCATCTGTCTTTTTCTCTTTATAGACAATACCTAATTTATCTTCCCAGTATGTTAAACTCCACGTGCCATGTTGAGGAAAAAGTTCAGTAGTAAGATTCTCTGCAAATTTAACTATCATATCCATGACAGATCCGTTAGCTTCAAAAATCGAAAGGGAATAGTTATCGTTATTATAAATTGGTGTTACGCCTTTGAGCATCTTTTTAGCAGTACTATTAAGCTGCTGTATCAATATGTAACACCTCACTAACTACAGCTCGTTCGCCTTCCGCTAACACAATATTGGCCGCAGCATCATTTAGTAATAAATCTTCATAATCAATTACTCCCTCCGTTTTGATAATGGTTGCACCGACTAGCGCATACTTGATAATTGGTTGATCTGAAAAATAATTATTTATGTTATCTTCCAGTTGTTTTAAAACTTCGTCTATTTCATACCCTTTTTCAAGCACTAATTTAACCTTAATTGATACCGGCACAGGTGTTATAGTTCCGATTGTTACATGGGCACCAATAGGGGCTTTACCTTCACCAATCCCATCTACAGGGTCGATATAGACTTTTACTTCATCTATGAGTTGTTGAGTAGCAATTTGTCGGTTACGGTCTGTAATTAGGACACGAACTGTTTTTGGTCCGTCCCATAAAGGTTGTACAATTACATCACCAACCCCATCAACTTCTTTCGCCCAACGTACATAATCACTCTTAGCACCACTTAAAGGCTTATTTCGATTCCTTTCCAATATCCGCTCCCTATAACTCTCATCATCCTCTATAGCAGCACCATCAGTTACAGCTTCTGGGTTATACAATCTTTTAAGTCCTTTGATTGGTTTTTCAATTCCAACAATCGTATTCGGTGGCACGTTACCGTGTAGACCCGCCTCAACAGCTTTAATTGGCAATGTTATCTCACCACTAGTACCAATCACACCACCTTTTTGTATACTGTATCTAACACTTTCCTCATGTTCATCTCCAAGAGTTACAACGATTTCTCCTGCAGGAATAACGGTACCTTCATCCGCAATAAATGTTTCGAGTGTTGTTGCTTGTACTGCAGCTTTACGATAAACACCGATTGGTTCGCCATGCAATTCTAAAAATTGTCCAAAAGCAAACTGTGGAAACATAATCATTAACGTGAGAGGAAGTGTATACTCAACAAGTTCGCCTGCTATCCTAGCCGTTGGTTTCGTGTGGTCCCAATACATATGACCTTCTGATGTATCAATGCCTTGTGGTGCCATTTTAAGCATTTTTTCATGTATTTGAGTTTCTGTAATCTGCAAATGTTCAGGCAACTGAAATTCTAGCATTCAATTCCCCTCCTCTCTGTATCTCAATTCGATCAATGCCATAAATACTTTCAATTAAAAAATGAACCCAACAGCTATCGCCTTCCCATTCAAAAGTGAATGAGGATACATTAACTGTGCGTTCATCAATCATTAGCGCCTCTTTAATTGTTCGTTTTAATTCGCTCTCGGCAATACCGCGAGGATAGTTAGCTCTTACAATAGCATCAAATTCAACACCAAAATCTGGGCTATAGCAATCTCGTTCATATCGCTCCGTTAAGCAACATTTAATAGCCCAGAAGCGGTAAGCATCTATTGCTGTATCTTCTAACGTTTTACCTGTGCCAGTAACAATTACTTTTCCTTCTTGATAGTCATATCTATATGACCTGACATCCTGTAATGTCTCAATATCTTCGCCGTACATTAATGTTGGTGCATCAAATGTAGCATAGCTCATGTTGCTTATCACCCCTTAATACGTGCAGTAATAACATACGTATGCCCATCTTCAATAGGAATACATAAAACCCTATCATTTGGCTTTAATGGATCTAACTCAGAACCTA
This sequence comes from Lysinibacillus sp. FJAT-14222, assembly GCF_001278875.1. Lineage (NCBI taxonomy): Bacteria > Bacillati > Bacillota > Bacilli > Caryophanales > Bacillaceae > Lysinibacillus > Lysinibacillus sp. FJAT-14222. The sequence continues at coordinate 26,855 of NZ_LIYL01000002.1, forward strand.
AACTTAAAGAGTGACTTACAGAATAATCACCAGGAGGAATTTGTTTTGAAAAACCATCAGGTAGCAAATTAAGCTGGCCGTCTATTGTTCCGAAAACCGGGAAGCGTGTACGCTCCCCTGAAATTTTGTTAGCTATTGTTACAAATGCCTTTGCAAGAGCATTACCCCCTAAATTTTGAGTCATTTATTCGCCTCCAATGTAAGTGTCATCATACCTTTTTCTATGTTACGACTAACACTTTCGACAATACACTTAATACTGGTTTGCTTACCATCTTTCATTCCGCCAATTGTTCCCGAAGCGACCATAATAGCATCACCCTTGCGAACCCATGGAATATCAGGATGTGTAACACCTCGTTCAATTTCAGGCTTACCACGCTCTTTTAAAATTGTATTTGCAGCTTTACTTGCTTCACTTGCGGTTTTAAAATCTGACTTATATAAAATATCCTGTACCTTTCCAAATTCCGTTTTACCTGTTTTTGTAGCGTGTACAGCAGGTCTTTTCCCTTCACTTGAATTACTATAAATTTTTACAACAGTCACTAAGTCCTCGCTAGAATGCATATCATAGCCACTCTCAACTGTCCTATCAGTTAATTCATAAACAATTGGATTGGTACCTTTTTTGATTGATTCCAATTTTCCTTTAGTTGAGCGAACAACATAGTAACCATCACCTTTTTCTTTCGATTCCTCAAGACGTTGTGCTATTGTATTTCCCACGTTACCGTTATACATTTTCTTTGTTAAAGCAGCGTTTGGCCCGTCTATTTGACCCAACGGAACACCCATATCATTAGCAATTGTTTTAATTGATGTACCACCACTAATACCATCCTTAAAGTAAAAATGTTCTTTGGATTGCATGATATTAAACACTGGATCATAAGCGATAAATTCAATCGTGTGATTCTCAGCGATTGTTTTCCAATTATGAATCGAACCACGAAAAATTTCAGTAAAATTCATTCCAGCACTCTTTGCTTCTAACACTAAACGTTTTGCAAGATAAACGTGTTGATGAATCCATCCGTTATCACGCTTAATATTTTTCATTCGTACTTTTACATGTGCAGACAGCTCTCCGTCAAGTTCTTCATGGTGACACGATTCTATAAGGTTAGTAATATCAATGGTAGCTCCTGTAGGTGGTAAAATCACGAGACGATATACAACTTTTGTAAGATCAAATAACTTTGCCGTCACTTTAACCAATCCTTTGGTATCGTTAAGACCTCACCTGGATAAATTAAGTCTTTATTTTTACTTTTTAATTTATTTTTGTTTAGATTCCACAACTCGGGCCATTTGTTTCCGGATCCAGTTAACTTTCTTGATATGGTCCAAAGACTGTCACCTTTCACTACGGTGTATGTTTTAGGCATTGTTTTCGTTTCTTGACGCTTTTTCTGAGTTACATTTTGAGTGTTTGTAATTTCCTTAACCTCAAAGCTACGATACTCGGTTAAAATTAATGAATATGGGAGGTTGCCACCTGCTTTTTCAATAATAGGTTCAAAGCTACTAAAATATACAGGCAAGTTCCAATACGTTTTAGTTATTACAAGTCGAAGCTTCTTACCATATGGACCGGCATTACTCCAATTCCTAAACTTTTCAACAATTGCATTAGGTTCTAAATTTGAAGTCCGTCTTCCTAACGTAGTTGATCTTTTTGGCAGTATCCCTGTCACCTCAAAGGTAATAGGTAGGCGACCTCGAGGAATTTCGACACTCCCCAAAACTATAGGCTCAAATGATATGGTTTTTGTACCAATGGAGATCTTTATTTGAGATGGTGCGACAGGAAAGTAAACAATCTCCTTTGTTTCTGGATCAATTAAAGCGAAATCCATTCTATCACCCCGGTATCATCATATTTGAGAAAGCCTCAGATACTTTACTAGCTAATTTAACGCCAATAGCATCTAAAACTTCATCAGAAAGATTACTTAAATCAACTTGCCCATTCTCATTTGCTTGGATAGTTATTTGTACTTGTGGAATAATATCACCGATACTAATAGATGCCCCACCATTCGCTGTTGCTATATCACCATAGCCTTTTATAATATTTCCACCAACTAATCCACCATCAGCATACGGTTGAACTCCTAAAGCAGAAGCTGTTCTGTATAGTAATTCTCGGCCACGTCCTCTACGACTCGGCGATAGTGGGATAATAGCTTCCGGACCCGCTTCACCAACAAGTCCCATGTGTGGACGATTGATTAACCCGCCATTTGCATACGGCACATATCCACCGCCACTTCTTAGAGCTGGTCCTGAACTACTTTTTGACCCTGCAGGTGCTGCAGAAGGTAAAGAAACATTATTGATTCTTGTTCGTAGACCATCAATGGCACCTTTTAAAGCATTCACTTTTTCTGAAATTCCCGCGAATGTTGATATAGAAGCGGATGCTTGTAGAGTACCGATAACTAATGCAGACATACCAACATTCAATAAAATGCCTTTTGGCGCAAGTGGAAAGTATGCACCACCTACATATGCAGTAGATTGCATTAATGTCATAGTCATTAAATCCATAGTAGTACCTAACATTAAACCTCTGATTTGTAACGGTGCAAAGGTGCTTTTTAAGCTTCCTGTTACTTCACTACTTGATTGAACCAAATTATCAAAGTTTGTTTTAAAAGATTTTATACTCACATCGACTTCCGCAAATGATGTTAAGATGTTATATACACTTTGATGTAACGCGCTCGTCACATCTTCTAATTTCTTAGCTAATGCTTGCGCTTTTTGTTCAATCAATGCACTACTGCCGGTGCTTTCAATATTTGTAGAAGGTGTATATTTTGTAGTTGATGCAGGTGATTGAGAAGTAGAATCTTTTGCTGTGACTTCTGCTGCAGAAGCGTTTTTACTACTAAACAGACTACTAATTTTATTAATAATCCAGTTACCGAATTTTTCACCACCATAAGCTCCTCCAATGCCTCCTCCAACACCCCCAATAATTGTACCTGCAAGTGTTCCTGCAGGTCCTAAAAACGAGCCAAGTGCAGCTCCACCGCCAGCACCTAATTTAGCTCCTGCCCATCCTCCAGCGGCACTACCAGCAATCCCGCTCCAAGATGAACCTCCACTTAATCCGTCAAAAAGTGAGAGTGCAGCACCAATAACCGGAATACGTTTTGTCCATTTACTTACGCCTTTAGGCATTTTAAAATCTTTTATTTTATTCATAAATGATTTTGGTATTTCTTTCGCTTTATCCATAAAGGATTTAGTTTTAGGTGATTCTTTTTTATAGCTTGTAGATTTTGTCTTACTATCATTTGGCGAATTTTGATTTTGCGCCTTTTGTTTAGATTGGTCGGAATAATTACCTGCTGTTGGTTTTGTACTTGAAGTTTCTTTTGTTTTCGATCTTCCAAATTTATCGTATATATTTTTACCTTTAGACAATACACTCGTCCCACCCTTGAAGAATGGTTTTAGGAATTTAAATACTCCCCAACCAGCTAAAAAAGTTGGTACTGCAGCTTTTAAAAATGAGCCACCTGTCTCTTTACTGAATGCACCATGTTCTTGGCGATTGTTTTCAACGTCACCCCATAGGGTACTTAATATACCAATGCCCTCTTTAACAGCAATCCCCATCCCTTTAATTAGCGCTTCACCTATGAGTGTACCTGTATCAATCATGAATGGTTGACCTGTAGAATTCCACCAACTACTTATTGCAGGAACCGCACTTCCGTCCCACCATTTTTTTACGTATGTTTTAGCATCGTCAAAAACAATTTCAAACTTTGCTCCTATAGATAGATCCTGTCCATAAATATCTTCTGCTTGAGGTATTCGACCACCTTTTCTAATTTCAAATTGATGTTGCGGCGTAAATACGCCACCTAAATAATTGAACAAACCTTCACCCTTTGTAAACACAAAATCTGAAAAAGCTTTACCAGCGTCACTTACAGTCTGTTTCCATCCGGCCCATGTTTCTTGATTATTCTCAAGCCATAGGTTGATTTTATCAAGACGAGGTTTCATAGGCTCTAAGAAACCAGTACCTATGGAACGAAATAGTGAGCTTCTGTACCCTTTTAATGTTGCGAGTATACCTGATGCCGTCTTAGAAAGTTTTACCGCACCGTCTTTAAATGATTTTTCCACTTCGTTTATAAAACCGTCATACCCGCCCATCTTTTTTAACTTCTCTTTTGTAACTTGCATGCCAAAGCCCTTCATCATCTCATAGTTACCCATTTGAGCGTTTCCGAGTGCTAACATAGCATCTTCTACTGTTCGACCAGGAGTTAAGGACGCCATATCTGAAGTTATCTTTAATAATCGTTGCGCTTTTTTAACGTCACCATTCGTAATACTTATACCTTGTGTGAGAGCTGGGAATAACTCGGCGGAGCTAAATGGAGTGGTATCAGCAAATTGCCCCATCCACTTTGTTAATTCTTTAGCTTTCTGTACATTACCATCAAGCCAATGAGTCATAGAGACCTCGTACTCTTCCCATCTCATTGCTGCACCTACTGTAGCATTACTAAAATTTTTAATACCTACGTAAGATAGAGCTATAGTCACCATAGTAGGAATACTTGTGATAGATCGTCTGATACCACCTAAAATTCTGGTAGCCCTATCAATAGCCCTTATGGTAAATGTAACAATCCTGGCATTCCGAATGTTATTGAGCTTGCTCTGTATATATCCAATTGTTCTTGAAGCTCTATCCCGCACACCAATTTCAATCATTTGTTTACGTCGTGCAATTCGCTGTACAAGATTTGCTTTCTCTTGCATACGCTTTTCAACTCGGGACATCTGTTTATCAACGTTTTGGCTTACCTTGCCCACTTCTTTACTTGCTGTTGCAGAAGCGGTTTGCACTTTCTTTACTTCTTTTTCTAAATTAGAAGCACTTTTTGTTGCACTATCGAAATCACTAATACCTTTTACTTTTACATCTTTTCCGAGTAGTTTCCGAAGAGACAAAATAGCTTTTTCGGCTTTCTGAATCTCCTCAGTATAATCATCTGATGCAATAATAGGTATTTCTATTCGATATACTTCTTTACTAGACATTCAATCCACCTACTTTTTATTTAAAATCTCTGCTCTTCTTCTAGCTATCTCGTTTTCTCTTTCCAACGTATATGTCATTGACTCATAACAAAAACGTTGAATATTTTTTGGTTTACTTAATATTTCATCTGGCGTTTTTCCAGTCCGTTGAAAAATCTCATGCAGGAGGGTTATTCTTCCTCCTGCTCCGATGAGTTTTTTAACATGTCCTCAGCTTCAATCGTATAACCTGAAATGTCATCAATTATTTGTACTACTGCAGATTTTTCACCAGCTCGAAGTGCTTTTTCAATGAGTTGTGTACCCGTTAATACATTTGTAGCCTTCCAATAATCCTTGTTATCCCAAAGACGAACACGATCCTCTTTTATCGTTGCTTCATAGATAAGCATTGCACGCATTTTAGGATGATCTGTTTCCACAGGTACCTTTATCCCAGCCTTATTATCTTTAAATTTTGTTGCTAGGTCCTGGATCTGATCATATTTTTCCTCTGGAATAGGATTAACAGAAAAACTAAATAAATTTTTACCGTCTCGTGAAATTGTCACTTTCTTAGTTTCAGTTTGATTACTTTCAACCGCACGAAGTAAACCGTCAATAATGCTATCTTCTACCCGTAATAAATCCTCTTTATCTAGATTCTTATCGTTCATTGTTCATTCGCTCCATTTCGTTTTGTAATTAAAAAAGGCGCTTACTTAGCGCCATTTAATTATTTTTATTTTTTATGTGATCGTAATACACCTGTAAAATTCAGGTCGGGTATGCCTCGTCCACTCCTTTTAAAACCGTTTAGTATCTTCACTAATAACATGTCATTAACTACAGTTTCTTTGAATGTTAGTGTAAAAGAGTAGCCGGTTGTAATACCCCAAATAACCCATTGACCCGCTGCTTGATAATCTGCCGTTTCAAATGACATTTGTGCTTGCCACTCATTAACTGCCGCCAAAAAATTCCCATCATCATCGTATAGCTCACCATCTACACCGTGTAGGATATTTCGTGGATCAAATTCTCCTGAATCTAATTTTTCTTGTAACTCAGGTGGCATATTAACACGAAACGACCAATCACGTTGTAGGACTTCTCCCGGTGCTACATTCGCCACATCGATTGTATCAGTCGGAATGCAGCGTCGGAATATATAACGTCCATCCATCTGTAAAACCTCCTAAAAGTTAAAAGAGCCACCATTTAGGCGACTCTGTTCTTAATATTTGAATCCAAATGCAAGGTAAGCTTTTTCTAGTCCGTCTAAGTCTACTAGATTGTCGAACGTAAACCATGCAGAGTCACCCTGCGGTGGTGTTTTAGGATCAACTATCATTGCTCCCGATTCTAATCCACCATCACGAATCATTTGATCTATTTCACCATTTGCTAGTGTAATTACATGTTGACGTCCATCTGGATTATTGTCTACATTGTTAGACATGGCTTTGTCTACTTTGCGAACTATACGGTCAATTAGTTCATAGCGAGTTCGCATTCGTCGAATCTTCTTCCAACCCTCATCTTCATCCTCACCTATTGAAGCGAGTGTATTAATACCATAATCAATTTGCGGGATGCCATCAGAGTTTAGTGAAAATACCATTAATCCATTATTGGCCGCTTCAATATATTCTTGAGATTTTAATTCCCCAACAATTTCTACAGCACCATCAATTGTATTCTTAGTAAGACTAGATTTATAGGTTCCGGAAATCATCGTTCCCATAACACGAGCAGCTGCTAGAGCACCTTTTAATACTCGAGTTGTAGTACGAACAGCATTACCAATGTAGATGATAGCAAAATCATTGAATGCCTTCGCTTTTTGGATACGCGTATTAAAATCGTCCTCTAAGTCATTTGCAAACACTGCTGACGTTCGATATCCTTCTTGTATACGACGACGAATAAACGCTTGTGCAGACGCTTGTAACGCTGTATTTTCAGTATCTAAAATTAATGAATCAAAGAATTTTGTTTCTAGAAGCGGCATAGCTGACGTATAATCTTCAGCTGTCACTGTAGGATCACTACCACCTATTAATTGTTGGCTTACCACAGAAGGTAAGGAACCCTCCTTTGCTTTTTTAACATCTAAATAAGCGCTCTTTGTAAGCACCTCTGTTAAAGCAAGTGCTTCATTGTCACCCGCTTCATAACTATAGCTTTCTAGTTGTCTGCCCTCTTCGGTTATAATAATTTCACGCTTTGAAGGGTCCAAAGCATCTCGTAATGTTACCTCAAATTTGCGTGAAGTTGGATATTTTGTTGTTAATTCAATGTTTCCGGCAGATGCCTCTTGGATTGTTAATTTCCCTTTTGCTCCTCCATTACCAACACGTACAGTATGCATAAATACCGCTCCACCCAAGAACGCTTCTTCTAACAATTCAGCAACAAGACCAGAACCAATTAACTTCTTTAAAGTGGCTGGATCATTGTCTGATGCTTCAATTGTTTGAACAGCTCCCAGTGGTCCCCAATTCGATTTAACGAGTGCTGCACCTACACCTAATGGGCGAGCATAACTCTTATAACCACCGGCATTGTACCAACGTACATAAACATTCGGTCGAGCCTTTTGCTCACCGAGCTTAAACATTGCTCCAATTCCCATGTATTACACCTTCTGTTCTTTAAATTTTTTGATAGCAGCTTTTACCTGTGTACGTGTCAATTTGTCACCTTCAACAAGGGTTAATGCTCCGGCTAAAAATTCAGCCGATACTTCAAACACACCTGCAGCTGCTAGTATTTCTTCACGAATATACTCTTGTTCAGGTACTTTTTTAGTCGTCATTTATGCACCGCTCCTTTCGCCTTATCGCTATCATTCGTATATACATGACGTAGCGGATTTCGTGGTCTATCTTTTAAAATTCCATATCTAACTGACAGTTGAATTTGTCCTTGTTTAAAAGGATCGTAACCATCATTTATTGAAACACTTTCAAAATTCATCGGTGATTTATCAGACATGTAGGCTCTGTTATCTAATAACAGTTGCCGGGATACCTTTTCAGTTACCCGCTTCCGTTTTGCAACGTCTGGATTGATTACATGCCCTCTAAGAGTTGCAGTAATCCAAGCGCCCCATACTGCTGGTTCTGTAGCTGTAATAACTTCCTGACGCCAATACAATGCTGGACGGTCATCTGACGGCTTCCATGTAGCAGGATTAGTTTGTAAATCAACAAATTTCATGCTTGAATATGCAGTCATTGTTGTAACTGGATCAGGTTCAATAGGTGCATGAACAAGCCATGATAAAGAGTGTACCCGGAAGCTTAATCCTCTAGTTAGCGCGTCCCATTCCTCGTCTACAATATCCTCTGTAGAACCAACAAATTCGATATAGAATGGTTTGCCATCCACTTCAAAACGTTTTTTATTAATAACCTTATTAACTTCTTTTGCAAGATTATCAACCGCTTGGAATGTTGTCCGTTTCACATACGGCCATACTTCAAAATCAATAGAAAAATCCGCATACTTTTCTGTTTCAGTTTGAGGACCTTCTCGAAGTACTAGGCATGGTTTTTCCATTTTTGGACCAGCAGCTGACGGCTCCCACACCTCACCTTTAACAGTTGCAACCCCATCAACTAGTAAGTCATACAAAGCCCCACGTACTGTCGTCATGACTCCCAATACCTCCTGATTGCATTTTCAATTTCGCCTTTATGTTTTATAGCTGTGTTTTTCAGTACTGGATTAACTTTTATACCTTTCACAGACTTAACTACAATGGTTTTGCCGCCAATTTCAAACTTCAAAGCTTTTTTGTTTTTCGGAACAATTGGTTGTTTTTTCGGTCCGTAAATACCTGTCCCTAGCTCATGATACATCCCTACTTTTGCACCATGAGCGATGTAGATAATAGTTCCGTTATCAGTTTTATCAGCTCCACCGTGTATAGCTGCACGAGTTGCACCAGTACGATCAGTCCAACTTGCTGTTGATTTTGCGTCCTTTTCTAATTCTTTACCTAAATGAGTCCCTAGTGCATGTAAACCCGCTACTTTTCTATCCAATTTTTCTTTAAATGAATGAAGCGGCATTATGTCACCCTCTCCAGCTCGCCTTGATATCCTACAACCTCACCATTTATTCTTTGCGGATATATGGATTTCACCAAGAAGCAGATTCCTTCAACCTCAAATTCATCTTTAACAATTGTGCTTGCTTGTATATCCGCTTCAAAATCAGCCAATATACCAAAATATGTGTCCGTTTGCTTCTCGCCGGCCAGTGTAGTGACTACTTGAGGACTAGATGAACCTGAGTTAAAGATGCGAACCATAAAAGGGCCAACATCAATGTTCTTATCATCAATGTAGCCCTGTGATTTTTTCTTTATTGTTCGGTTGATATTAATAGTTGTGGGGTTTTGCTCGATGTTCCATTTTGTATGCTTTCGTCGCATTTCAACAATGTTCATCACATCACATCCGGAGCCTTAAATTTTAATAAAAAACTAGATTGTGTTTCACCCACTTCATTCGCTTGCTCTTTATACTTTTGAGCCATCCGCAAAGCGTGTGCCAACCTATCCTGTAACTTTGTTAGTTCATACTTTTCATTACCAGCTGAATAACCCTCGATGTCACCTTCAAGTAGTCCTGCCTTTATGGTCCATCCTTCAGAAGCGGCATAATAGATACTCTCAGACTCTCGTAACATATCATCCAATTCCGCATTCGAAAAAGTTGTATCCTTATCTGTACCGCCTTTAGGAATTATGTCATTAATCATTTTCCGTAATCGGTCGCGCAATGCAATTGTCGGCTCCATCTACTTCACCACCTTATCGCCCTGGCAACGTAATTTCTTGGACATTTTCCTCAACTGCAGCAAATACCCCACGCCAAAAATCGCCAACGACTTGAGCTTCAACTAAACGGGTTAGGTCGCCAATTGTTGCATTGATTTGTAAGCCTTGTTTCACTAATTCTTTAAATCCTCGTTTCGGACGAATTAGATAAACCTTTCCTTCTGGAACACCTTCATAATCATGTGATTTTTTTGATACTTGCGCTTCCCATCCATCGTAATAGATGATGTCACTAATACCTGTTGTAGCTCCATACGGTGTCGCTTGTAATGTCATGCTACTCAGTGCGTCTTGAATATCCTCTTTATGAGCAGAGTTGGCAAGAAGAACCGTTCCTGGACGCTTTGCAGTACGAGTATCTTTTAAACCTTCGCGTAACGTAGCACGTAATGACAAGATGTAATGTGCATCTGTTGATGTGCCGGCATTTCCATCCGGTTTTACATATACAGGAGCAGTTTTGTTTGCTGCTTTATAGCTATACTTAAGAATTGGTGCTAGGTGCAAATGATTTAGTAAAGCGTTGTGCGCCTCTCCAAATGCTTTATTAAGTAATTCAAAATTAAAGGTTTGATTAAAAATTTGCATTTCTTTTGTATACTCGAATCCAGCTGTAAATCCTTTGAGTCGAGCGATTGGACCTTGTTCAGCTTGTAAGCTACCAAACTTAACTTCTTCACCTTCTAAATGTTCAAAGAATACCACTGTTCCGTATTGCGCCCATTTCGCTTCAAATTCACGCGGGAAGTTTGGATCCTGCAAAGTTTCATAAATTGGCTTGTAAAGGACCGGTACATCCTCACGTCCTAACTCAACATCAAGAACCACCTTTTGAAGTAATTCTTTACGAGACGTTTCAGAAGTCATCATTTCGCCAATGGGCTTTGACAACTCATAAGTTTCCATTTCCCCGTTTACAATTTTTTTCGCAACTTCATCTTGTTGCCCATTAATTAAAAAAGGAACCACCGTTTCGTGAGTTCCTTGTCGTCGTTGTTCTTTTAATGTGTCTACAGAGTGTACTCTTGCTGTCATTATACATTGCCTCCTTGTGGTGCTAAGATGAACCAAATCACACCTTTTGCATCTTTGCTTTGTGTTACTGTACCTGCAAAGCGAGTTGTATCACTTTTTGTTTCGGTGAATTTGCCTTTATCAAAATAAATTTTCGTACCGAATTTGAATGATTGCGTTTTTTCAATTTGATCCGTTTCATATTCAGCTTGTTCAATGTTTAAAATTATCTCTGATGTATCACCAGCAAGTGTCTTTACAGACTGTATAGCAGAACCGAAGAAACCACTTATTTCATAAAAAAGTCCCGCTTCAATGGCTGTCTTTTCAGGCACTGGAATTCGAACACTTTTACCGTCACCAACTTTTGCTCGATACGCATTATAAACTGTACTTGATACTGGTTGACCTGTGTATGGCATTAAAATTACCTCCTTATAGCGCTGTACGCTTTGTTTTTAGGCCTTGTGGTGTATTGGTATTCCCACCTGTGTTACCCAATCCAGCGGGATTGTCAATGTGATAAGAATTGATGATGTTTTTTACTACTCCATCATTAAAAAACGAATCCATCTCTCCCTCTATTTGATCTTTCGTCATATCTGCAGTAATGGAATTTGAATGATAAGACCACAGCTTCCCAATCGGTGTTTCAACATTCGATATATCCTTTCGAACATTCTCAGTTTTAATTTTTGTTTCCATCATTTCGCCAATGATTTTCTCAACACCTGCATTTCCTTGTTTCTCTAATGCCTTCGCCGCTTCATTAGCAACAGTAACAACATCCATTTCTCCTGAAACACCAAGTGCTTCTTCGACTTTTTGCAATTTGTCTACTGATTCCGTAAGATTTTTAACCCACTCAGCATCAATATCTGATGCAATTTGCTCCGGCTTCAAGCCCATTTCACCAGCAATCATTGAAAAAGTAATTTGTTTATTTCCCAACATTTCTTTCAGAGCATTTAATACATCTTCTGGCTTCATGCCAGCACCTCCCTCATAATTTTCCAATTCACCTTCTGGTCCTTCTCCTTCCAAGTCCCACATTTCGCCAGACATTGCTACGATTCGAGTATTCATTCCGGCTCGATCTAATGGTGTCCAGTCAATTGACATCGGATCATACCCGATAACGTTGGTTTCTCCCGCTACTCTTTGTAGCTTTGGAATACCAAAAATACTTACTTGTCGTATTCGCTTCGATCTAATCCAACGCTTTAAATCTTTTGCTGAGGCATCAACAACGCCACGAAAATAAGCAATCTCTCCTACCATTTTTGCCCCTACCCAATGGGTAACAGGTGGTAAGAATTGATTGCTTACGTCTTCAGCCTTCTGGTGGCCTAGGAAACCATTTAATGTTTGAGTGTTAACTGCTTCAACAATATTTTTTAGAGAATTGGCTGTATAATTCCATCCTCTTTTTGATTTAGAAGCGGGTATTTCAACGACAACCTCTAGTGGATCATCATCTCCTTTTTTTAATTCATTCACATCAACTCCAGGTGCTGTTGGAACATCTTCTATTCTCATTTCCCCGGCAATATTGCCAAACAATTGAAAAAATTCGTTTTTCCCTTGTGCCATTTCGCCACAAAGCATAGAGTATGTCATGTGTTCACCCCCTCTCTATAAGAAACATAAAACCTGACATGATACTTTCTATAGCTTGTTCTTCTGTCACTATAACGCCCCCATTTTATAATGTTCTTGGTACCATTGTTCAATATCAGGTTGTGACATCGGATTATTGGTCCATTCAATCAGTCGGTCCACAAACGAGTCTGTATCCTCCAATTCCGGTGTAAGTTGACACATACAATTTGGATGTGCAGGATAGTCGGGCAATTCATCGAATCTATAAATACCAGCTCCCATACCATTGTCATTTGATGCATTTTCTTGACACTTTTTGCAGGCAGTATTTGAGTTTGATGTAGACCATTTCATACCTTTAGCTGATGGTAAGTTCTCAGCTGACATTTTGGAACTTATACCATAAGCACCCATTATTTCAGTCCTTGCAAGACGTAACGCTTCATATGACAGGTCATCAGGTACCATGTGCCCGATCCGTTCCATCATGTTAGGATACTCACTTACCAAAGTGCTTGCACCTTTATTAACATATTGTTGCATACGTTTAGCAATCTCAATAGGGTGCTCACCGATTTGTATTCCATCCTTAGCTAGTGTCCCTAAAATATTGTTTATTCGCTTACTATGACCCCATATCCGCTCCGACAATTTAAGTCCTTTAATACGTCGTCGCTCCATCTCGTCAACAGCTCGCTCACTAATACGGAAAAATGAACTAATAATTGGTTTAACATCTATATTCGCTTTGTTTAACAATCGGAATGTGATTTCTCGTGATTCGTGCATACCTGCGTTTACTCCGACAATAGCCGAAGCGGAAAGCACTGCTTTTAACTCTTTTTCAGTGATTACAGCATTTTCAACTATAATACTGTCAATTAATTCAGGTATAGCATAATAACGCCCTTCCGCTTTTAGTTGCTTAAATTTCTCAATCAATCTATCTAACGAGCGCAAAACAATAGCACGTACCTCAGCATCTTGCTTTAGCACGCGCTCTATGATTAATTTTCGCGATTCAAGTTTTAGCTTTTCGAACTCATTCATGCTGCATCGTTACCGATCTGTTTAATAATCTCCAGCAACTCTTTTTCAAGCTCAGCAGAATCAGGCATTTTAGTCTTGGCAATCAACGATTTGAGAATGCGTTCCTTTTCTCCTTCGCCTTCTTCCTCCTCATATTTGTACATTGTGTCAACAAATTTAGATAGGAAGTTAACTGCTGATTCATCAGAAATAACATTGGCTTCAAGTGCAGCTTTCAATGCATTCACAACATTAAGCAATTCTTCGCTGATTTCTTTTGATGTACGTGGATCAATATTTGTCCACTTCAATTCTGTGGCAAACGTCTCAAAAGCAATGTTTTCTGATTGTGCAGTCATTGCTAAGACTATTCGTGCAAGACGCTTCCAGCTGTCTGCAAAATGCTCACGTTTACGCTCAATGGAGCGGATAAGGATAGGCATTTGTTCTTTAACAGAAGAAAGACTAGACGGTGTATGCACACCGAACACAAACTCAGGTGTTTCGGATGTATCAACGATACAGTAGAAAAGGAATTTAAGTAGCTCTTTAGCATCACCGATTGCTGATTTAACTTCTATAAACTCAGCTTCATCATCTGGAGCCAGTAAGAGCATTTCATGTCCATCTAAATTTATAGTACCGCCATCTTTAGCAAATTTAGCTGGGTCTGTAATACCGAAGTTATTCTTTAAAAAAGTTGTAACTTCCTTAAGTTTAAGCTTCAGACGAGGTGTGCTGTGCATTTTCGAACCTTGCATAGCGTGTAACATAACATCATGATAAGCCTTTAAAAACGGTTCAATTGGTTCTATATCCGACTGGCCGAACAATCCTTCGTCTCCTTCATTTTTGAAGTGTATTATCGGAATGAAGTCCCAAGGAAGCGGGATTGTTTCAGATTTCACCCCCGGAGGATCATCTCCATCTACTTCGATAATACGTTCTCCCTTCCGGATACGTTGTGTTACAGTTCCTTTTTTCTTGTCGCCTCGTTCATCCTCCCACTCATGAGAGGAAACTAGCTTATACTCGTATATTGCACCGGTTAAAGGATGGCGTAATATATCCTTTACCTGTCCAGGAGGGATAATGTTATAAACCAGTCGAATAGGTTGTTCTGGATAAAGCGCTGTATCCTCTTCTTCTTCTCGAGTAATCCAAACGAAACAATCACCATCACGTAAAGAATCTCGTTCAGTTCGTTGTATGTTTGAAATGTTATTTTTGAAGAAAGCTTCTAATATTTCTTGAGCTTCTTTATCAACAATTTTAAATTCCGGCACACCCATAAAACTTACTGTATTGTTGATAACGGACTTAGCAAACCCTGCACCTAACTTGTAATCGTCGTGCGTGTTGTAATAAAGTTTTTTAGCCATTTCGTAATCAACTCGGCTACTGTCTAACTTATAGCCGCTTCCAACGGATCCAGAAAATATTCCGAGGCGGCCCATTATGTTATCACGTAGCTTTGACATTTCACCCACTGCCTTATTCCACCATTTAGCCATATACTCTCCCTCCTCTCAATAATGCAGCAACATCGTCGTTCAGTGGTTCTTGACCTGTCTTAGCAAATGCTAATACAAGGGCATCTGCTCGGTCAGGAGAACGTAAACCGCGCCTTTTCATTTCTTTCTTGCTTTCCAGTCGGATCTTACCTTTTGAAGTTACTTCATACTTTCTTGTAGATAACTGGCCAACTAAATCATCATCATTTGGAATTTGAATATCACCATCATGCAGTAAATCCCTAATAGTAGCCCATGCCTCTGAACCCCAATTGTCATAATGCTCCGCTTCAATTGCTCTTCCGCCGTTATGACAGTCAATGACAGTTATGTGTAAACCTTCTTCTCTCACGACTTCGCGCAAACGGTCAGTTACACCACCACCTACACCATCATCATCGACTTTGATAACACAAGAAGGTCGCCCAAATTGAAGCATTAGTTCTTTAGCAAGCTTTATAGTCTTACCAGCCGTCGGCATTGTATCCTGTTTTGAATATGTTTTAATAACAGGGACGTAGTTACCGATACGAGGCACAATAACCGTTTCATCATCCCCGAACCTTGCAACGTCTACACCTATTTCAAGTGGAACGGATTCAGGTATTACTCGGATACCATCATCATTAAAGTAGACTTCTTTAATAGTGGCCGCCTCTACTTTTTCAAGATGAATAAATGTATCTGGTTCAGATTTTGGAAACTCACCGAAGACACGAACACGAACAACATCGCTGCCCTTTCCATACTTACGAATAAGACGCTCAATGTTATCTTTACTCGCTCTGGAAGAATCATAGCTCGATACCTTATGTGTCTTGTAATCAGCCCTGTCACGATGGTGAGAATCATAAAAAACCCCACTCGTTCGAGTCGGGTTACCACACATCAATAATTTGTTTTCAGCACCTGAGAGCGTACCAAGAATAGCCTCCATGATGTTATCAGCCACTCCTGACGCTTCATCCACCACAAATAGCATGTAATCTTCGTGGAAACCTTGCATGTTTTCAGGCTTAGTAGCTGTACGAGCAGTAGCAAACCAACGTTCCTCATTACCCATCATGTAGACCTTAGTTTTGGTCCATTTAAGGAAGTTTTTAACCAGTGTACACTCAAGCCATTTTGCTATTTCAGCCCATAAGACATCGTTTAGTTGTTGCCTAGTTGGAGCGGTGCATATCACCTTTGGATTTGGGCGACAGCAAAGGTACCAAATGACCGTTACCGCTTCTAACCCTGTTTTCCCCACCCCTTGACCGGAGCGGACACTTACAAAAGGATTTTGAGCCAGATCATTTAAAACATTACGTTGCCACTCGTCAGGATAAAACTCTAATATGTCCTCTGCAAAAGCCACTGGATCATCCCAGTAAACGTCTATAAGATTAACTAGTACATTATAAGGATTGTTACTCATGGGCTTTTACCTTGCGTTTTTCAGCCACCTTGCCAAGTGCTGACACCCAATCTTCGGCACTTTGATTTTTATTGCCACCCTTGATATTTTCAATTTCAGCCTTTGTCTTTTCAACATTAAGATGCAACTGTTCAAGCTTTACTTGTTGTTCACTGTATGACTTTTCAATGTCATGCTTTTGCTTTACTGCTTGGACAAGCTGTTTCGTAATTCTGGTAAGAGCTTCTTCAATGTTCAAAATATCATCGATTGCTCTAAAATCCGTTTCCTCAACTTCAACTGTTACCAATCGCTCTTTAACAATTGGCACTGTTTTAGTTTCTCCGGTTTTCTCATCAACTGTAGAAGCGGCTTCTTTCACTTTTCTTAATTGCTGTAGTACACGCTTTTGCTTTTCTGTAAGGCCATCTTCAACATATTTAATCCGCTTCATCATCCTACGTTGCCTTATGGTCAATTCACGAATGGTTATGTCGATTTGAAATAATGGGTCCGTTTCGATAGATTCAAAAATTTCTTTTTCTTCATCGTCCAGGTAATCCCACATTATCGTTTCATATTCACCCGTTGTAACAGCGTTTTTATTCTCGTAGGGAGCGGCACCGCCTTTGTTTCCTATAGCATTGCTATTGCCATGGGGAGCGCCCCCTGCGTTGCCTATAGCGTTTTGATTGTCCTTTGGTGCGCCTACTTTGGTGTGCATACTTTTTTTACTTGGTGTGCATACTTTTTGGTTGGCATCGACATTGTTATCCATCTCTTTCCACTTGCGTTGTTGCCAACTCTTAACAGTATTGATGGACACATTGTATTTAGCAGCAATGTCCTTTTGCTTCATACCATTTTTATAATCTACATAAGCTAGTTCATAATTTTCAGCCATGCTGCATTAACACCACCTCCAACGATTGAGTTGAGTTTGTTTTTCAAATTTCATCTTTTTGCAGGTCAATATCGAGCTCGATGAGTTTCTTTAGATCATCCACTGTATTTACTTTTATGTGACCGCTTTGGAAATCCTTAATCCATTGAGCTATCCCCGCCTGTACAATCTTTCGGTACTTCTCTTTCGATTCGTTTATGTTCTCGGTAAGTTCAATTTCATGCTGCAGTAACAAAAGTGAGTTTTCCTCACACTCAAAAGGAACGTTTGTTCTTGTTTTCATTGCCTTCAACCGACCTCTCATCTATAATGAAAGTGAGATAGCAAGTTGAGAAAAAACCGTGCACGGTGTAACTCTATCTCTGCCGGTATCCGGCATTCATTTTCATGGAGGTGTTAGAGCACCTCTCTTTTTTTATTTAAACCATTGATGATATACTTGTTCAGCAATTTTTTTCATCATAATTGGCGGTACACTCATCCCACATACATATTGGGTGTCAGCACTTCCAAAATCATAGTCATAGGGGAAACTTTGAATTCGAATTATATCATTATCGCTAATAAAAAAAGGTTCATCATATCTGATGAACTGTGAATTACTGGCTAGTGTATATGGAACTTTGTTGTCTTTAACAAGTATTGTATTGAATGAACTATCTTTTCCTTCTGTTCGTTTGGTAATATCTCCAATATTGTTGTCGATTGGCCGTCTTTTTAACCAACGTTTATAAGTAACTGTTTGAGGATTTAAGGCCTTTCCTCTACCCGACCTGATTTCTTTATACAAAATGGGTTTTTCGTTGAATGAAAGGGTTAGTTTAGGGAAGTTTAATTCTTTTCTATGCGCAATAAAGAAAACTCTTTCCCTTCGTTGAGGTACACCCATAGATGCACTGTTTAACAAGAATATTTGTAGCCTATATCCAATTTCATCAAACGCATTTGCAATAAGCGTAACAAAACCTCTCGCCTGTCCAATAAGCATCCCTTTAACATTCTCAGCAATGATTACTTTGGGTTGAAGCATCTCAGCAACATCAATAAAGTCAAAAAATAAATCGTCTAACCTTTGCTTTGCTTGACCCTCTCTAAAATGGTGAGCATCCCCCCATTTTTCTTCCCTTTTACCTGCAGTAGAAAAAACACTACAAGGTGGCGAGCCATCTAAAATGTCTAGATCGAATAACTCTGTTGGAAGCTGACTATCTGGTATTTCTTTAAATTGTTGAACTCCCATTAAAAAGGGATATCTAGGATTATGATTTTTCTTATATATATGCATCATATCCGGATCAATTTCAACGTTGCCAATAACATCAAATCCAGCTAATTTATAACCCATTGTTGAGCCGCCACCGCATGAAAAACAACTAAAAACTTTAAGATTATTTTTCTCTACGTTTTGTAAATCATCTAATGACCAATTCCATTCACTCATTGATTACTCTCCTTTGGATCAAATACAAAACCACACTTAGGACATTTACACTCAAAGTTCTCCTCTGAAAATGTCTCCAAAGAAAGTTCTTGGTTGTAAAACTCAGTCATTTCATCATCTTGTTCAGTAAATTGTTTTATGAGCGAATCAATCTCTTTCTGGTCAAATCCGCTTCCAAGATTCAATTCACTTTGCTCTAGCTCCATTAAAAGATCAGCAAGCTTTTCTTCATCCCAGTTACCACTTACTTTATTTAGGGCTAGATTAGCGAATTTCTCTTTTTCCTCTGAAAAATTTACAACTGATACATATATCTCTGTATGACCTTCTGCCAGAAGAACATTGAATCTTTGATGACCACCAACAAGATTCCCAGTCTGCTCATTCCAAATAAGGGGATCAATATAGCCAAATTCTTTTATTGATTTTGCTAACTTATCATATTCTAAATCACCAGGTTTAAGTTCTTCTCTGGGGTTGTATGGTGCTGGATTTATTCTTTCTACAGGTATTTTAATTATTTTCATAGTAATCGGTCCTTTCTATAAAAATAGAACTACCACCATCTATAGTGGAAGCCCTGAAATCCTTTAATATTTGGAATATACTCTTGTCGTAAATCGTCCATAAAAATAAGGCAGCCGCTCCAATTGCGATTTGTTACGTCACATGAAGCGGTTGTCTTTTCTTCAATTCGTTTAACCCCCATAGATGATTCAATCCGTCTATTTTTCACGAAATAGACTCTATCACCGATGTTTAGGTTTTTAGGTCGTCTTGATAGTTGCCAGAACTGTTCATATCCGCCCTGGTCGAAAACAGCTGTTTCTCTATCATCATTTTCATATTCATTCTTAGGAATCGTTACTACAATATCCAATGGCCTCACCCCATTATGCTAGTTGCTAGTTAAAATAAAAAAGACGTCGAAATGACGTCAATAAAATCAATCATATAAACACTTAATTACTTCTAAAGGACTTGATTTCAATATCTTTTTAATAGTGTTATCAACTGCAATTTCAACAGATTCTCCACTTCCGATACCTATTGATTCTGGGTAACCTGAATAATTCACTTGCACACGAACTTCGTTTGACAACGGAAATTTCTCAATTTCAATATATTCGAAATCATGACCATACATTTGGATCTGTTTCTTAGTATTCTCTGCCAAATCATTCACCTCTCAATATTTTCCATTTGCGAAAATTAATCCTCATTTAAAGTTTTTTCGTCAAAGTCGTACTTAATTCCAGTGATTTTGATTTCCTTTGTAATTGATATATCAAAATTTGAAGCAGAAAAAATACATATATTTTCTCCTCCGAAATTCATAGCACTACGGTATTTTACTCCATCAAAACCTTTATTCTTTATTAACTCTGTAATATATTGTGTTGGTATATATTCCAGTTCGGTATCATCAGGTGCATAAGGAGTAGAAAATAAAAGACTTATCATTTTTCTAAAATTATTACTCTTAGAATCATCATTATCCATCCTTGTTAAATCCAGTATTTTCAAATCTTCCATAGCTTCACAAGTTGAAATAACTACATTTGCATCCAAATGTGGACGAACTTCTGATACTACTGTTGTTTCATCGTTACTAATATAAAGATACGGAATAAATTTAGGGTTCAAACGTCCAGCATTTGTAATTCCTTCAGGTGGTATATTTAAATCTTTATCTTCAAAACTTTTTCGGTTTTTTCGAATCCTAGCTCTATAATATTTTTCACCCTTACTAATTGTTAATGCTTCGTCTTTAACAATTGAGTCCATATAAATTTGAACAAACGAGTTATCATTGGGTATAAAAAATCTATTCTTTAAGAATTCCTTCTTAAACTCCTCCCATTTTTTTATTACATCATCGTCTGTTGCGATGTATAAGTCAAAATTCATTTGAGAAATACCAGATGATTTAGGTTTGTATTTCTCTGGCAAATCAATTTTTATTTCATTATTTGATGTCATTTTATCACCTCAAACCAATCATAAACCAGAAGGTGAAATATATGTAACAACTTTCTGCTCACAAAACCATCCAAACTCTGCCCTCTCATCACATAACGTTTTGGCTGTTTGATGCAGTTTTCATAGCAAAAGCCACTCATATTTGAATGGCACTCATTTGTTTTTCTCTGTGCAATTAGCGTTCTTTGTCTTTTCAATCGACTCACAAATTGCAATAACAGCGATAGCAGCCCACAATGATGAAGATGAAAATACATCACGTTCAAATCCTTGAATAACTAATTGCATTAATCAAGGTGTATAAGATTACATAAAACCATGACAATGATTTAGCCCTCAAACACCATCTCTCAAGGCATAATAAAAAGCACCTCTTATGAGATGCTTAATCGAAGTCAGGATCATACGAATCAAAAAAATCTGGGTCTTCAGTTTCAGGACCTGAAAAATGTTCATCAGCACATGTTCGACACATGTTTGCACCATCAGAAAATTTTTCTGTCTCAGTATTTACATAGTCCTGATGCGCCTCGCAATATTTGTATTTTGGGTTACAACTACAACATATACCATCCTCTTCAAATGATAGACTTTCCATTTCATCTCCAAATTTCCTCTCACTTAAACATTCTGGACATTCTAATATTTCCATAGTAATACCTCCTTTTAAAACAAATGATAGTTTAAAAGGAAACAATTGTCACATAATATAGCAAAATAAAAAAGTCACACCTAGTTCGATGCGACTTCATGCATATAATTTTTAACTAGCTTTCAGATATACGGAAGGCAATAATATTTTTGCTAACGATGTACTCTTCATCAAATGATTCACTATTCTTGGGATTTATCACTCTAATAAGTCTATTGTTAAGAATATTACTTTCAATAAAACTTTTCGGATCTGTTATATCTCTTTCGAAAACTGTTTCATGTTCACTACCGTCTATCAATTTAATAGTTGCTACTTTCTCAGTCATATATAACACCCCCATTCTACCTACATCATAGTACAAATGGAACGCATTTTCATTATTAAATTAATACTTACTTTTTTAGGACAAATTAAAAAATACCTAATAGGTACTTTAAATTTTACTAGGATTGTTATTTAATATTTCTTCTCTTAACCTTTTAAGTTCTTCTTTTAGAATAGTTATACATTTATCTGTTTTCGGTTCAAATTCCTTATATCCCTCTAAACCAGATAAAAATCCATCATCATTTACTTCATCTTGTTGGCCTGTTAAAAAATCATAATATTCAACAATACTATTATAAAAAAAATCTGTTGATAATGTTGCGCTATCTAATATTCCTTCAAATTCATTAAATTTTTCGATTAATTTTTCTAATAGTTCATTATATGATTCTTCACATTCATTATAGTTTTTGATTAACACATTAGTAGCATCTATAAACATTCTAGTAGCTTTTAAACTTGCTTGATATTGTTCAACAAAAATTTTATAACTTTCAATTTCATTCCCATTCTTTATAGTTTTACGTACCCCAAGTAAAGTAAGGAAACCACCAATTATCGCTCCTACAAAAGCTATTATCCCAGCAACTAAGGTTGTATCTATAGCACCAAACTCTATAAATACCATCCCTAATATTATCAATGATATTAATGATGTTAATGCAATAACAAACCATTCTGCAATCTCTTTCATCGCAAATCACCTCCCATTTAATCATAATCTGAGAGGTAACAAATTGGAACAATTTTCTACAATTTCGCTCTCAAAACCACACCAAACTCCGCCCTACTAATAGCTAAGTCTTGTAAATCGCATGCCATAATCTTACTGACGTCCTTTAACTAGCTTCCGATTGTTTTATGGCTGTTTGATGCAGTTTTCAAAACAAAAGAAAAAGCCTTACCGTGCTAGGTGTAAGGCTCGTCTACTGCTGTAAAATATTTAATTGTCGAGTTAGCTCACTTTCAGAATCGTGGTAGAGCTGCTCCACGTTCTATTTGTAAAGCGAATTGTATTAGTGCATTTCCATGCACTTTGTAGCTGAAGTAAATTGACCGAATTACGGGAAGTGGACAAAGTTCACATGATAGGCACTCCTTCAGTTTAAATTGCCTTTTCCCTAATCTTTTTAAAAATATTGGCCGGCCAAGTTGTCTTGCCCCGAACAATTTTATGGAGCGCAGGTCGGTCATCGGTCTGTCTGCCCTGTTTATTAATTGTTTTAATAAATACCAAGTGAGGGAACCTTTACTACGCCGTCCTACCCCAAGTTTACATCAAAAGTTTTCTATCACAAACTATCGTACATGTTTTACATTTGTTTATTTTGTTACATATGTTTCATTGGTTCCTAATATCTAAAGTAATAAGGATATGTGTTATTCATATAAACAATAAATATCAGGGCTTTAAAACAACTCTATAATTTCACTCAATTTCTTTCTTTATCTTATTAAGTGTAGTTAAAATTAATTCTTCTAATTGATATCTTTCATTAACAACTTCAAGGCCTTTTTTCAAAACATTTTTTAATTCTTTTTCATACTGCAAAATTAATGTTTCATTTTGCTGTTGCAGATATTCTTTACCTAATAAATCTAATGCTATGTTCTCTAATAACACAAATAACTTTTTATAATCCTCGGTTTCCCGAATGACCGGCACCCCATCATCAATTAACTTATAAATACCTTGTGTAGCTTCTACTTTTCTATTTTCCATCGGTAAAGGACAGAACACTATCCTTTTTTGGAGTTGAGCAAAATTAATAGTGTGGTGTGTACCACTTTCCAACGGTGCCTGAACAGGACAGACTCCTAGTGACATCCCACTTTGGATTCTATCTCTTCTTACAAAAGACCCCCTATTAGTTATTTCTCCTAAAGCAATCTCTGATATCAATAAGCCATTCTTCAAAAGAATACTCTCTGCTAATGCTTTGTTTTCTGATGGATATATTTTATCCAAACTTCCACCCATAATAGCTATAGTTTTTCCATTCTGCGCTTCTAAAGCACCAATATGTCCATAAGCATCTATACCTTTTGCTAAACCACTTACAATTGTATAGCCTTCATTTGCAAAATGCCTTGCTAACTTTTTGGCAGCCATTACTCCATACTTAGTAGGTTCTCTCGTTCCAATTACTGCTATATTTTTATATTGACTTAGAAGTTCTATATTACCTTTACAATAAATAATAGGTGGTGGATCATCAATCAATTTCAATAACTTCGGATATTCAGGAGAATGTAAAGAAAAAATTTCGATACCTTTATCTCTATGCATCTTTATAAAGTTCTCAGCCTCTAAAATTTTACTTTTTAAATATTCTTTATTTGTAACTCTCTCAATAACAGCCTTATATTTTAATGCTTTGTGTATTTCTTTATTACTTATTAAATCTTCTTCGCTTAGAAAGGGATAATTTTTTAATACCTTAAGCAAAGTTTTTTCTCCTAATTTCTCTGTAAACTTTAATGCCAAAATTAATTTTAAGTTTGTCATTTTATCATATCCTTATCAAAACAAGTTGTCTAAATTATTCTGTTCTAAATATAATCCTTTTATTACCTCATGGTCTTTATATTCCTTATCACTCGCTACCCAAAACGGATTACCATTTTTATTGTTAAACTTTAACTTATAAGCTATCCCGTTAGATTTAATCTTAGCAATCGAAAGCATGGATGGACCTGCATCTTGAGTAACACCGAAAGGTATTAAGATTACATTTTCCGCTCCTTGATCATACAAGACACTAGCGCATTCTAAAGCTGTTGAACCTGTTGTTAGTATATCATCAAATATAATTATTGTTTTATTTTGCACATCATAATTACTATTTACAACAAAAGCTCCTTTTACATTAGCCGCCTTTTCTTTTTTAGTTTTGTAATCCTTTTGTGTTGGATAATCACGAATACATTCTAACAAATCGGGTTTAATCTTGCTCGATATTAGCTGATTTTTATTTAAAAACAAATCAAGGAATCTATCTTTTTTAGACGGCTTATTTGGGATATAGGTAATGTAGTCAATATCATATCTAGTAAGATTCCTAACAATCTCTTGTACCATTGGCTCCAAAAGTTTATAAGCTCCATCTTTTTGGTCTTTAAAAGCTAAAATTAGCTTAGTTAAAATATGACAATATGAACGTAAATCCTCACTTCTAAAATAACGCCCTATCATAAACACATGTACTTTTTTTTCTGGATTATAATAATACTCTAGTACTTGCTTATAAAGAGGAGTAGAGAGATCAGTCGTTCTGTCTAAAATACCTTCAAAATATAATTTTCTTCCCCTCTTGTTTTTCAAAAACATATTTTTCAATTCAGTAATAGATACTATATGATCCGGATAATTTCTCAAATTTGGAAGTTGATATTCATTTTCATTATTAGCAATAAAAATACAAGACATCCCAAAATTTTTAGCTACCTCTATAGCCATATTATCCGAAGAAATAAATAAAGTTTGATATTGTTTATAATCACCCCTGTTAAACAACTTCACATATTCATTGATATCATAAAGGTCAAAGTCATTAATTATTGCATAATCTTCACTACTATGGTTAAAGATAAAATCTGATTGACTATCAATTAACCAAAATCCATTTCCATTATCAAGAATAGAATTTAACAAATCTGTTAACTCTAAATTAGTGCATTTTGAACGAATACTATCATAATCTATAAACATATCATAAGGATTGAAAGCTAACTCAAACATATAAATACCTTCCTCTTCTATTCTATTTAAACCAATGACAACAAATAATCTTCTAATAATTTCTTTTCGGAATACAAAGCATAATAGTCTACAGCTTTAAAATCATTTTGGTTATGCTCTCCCCAAGTCACAGCTACTGATTTCATACCCGCTTTATTTGAGGAAATAATGTCATTAACATTATCACCAATTGCTATACATTTATCTGGTACGGCATTCATTTTCTTAGCAGCTAATAGCATTGGTTCCGGATGAGGCTTATGTTTAACTGTATCCCTATATGAAATTAATACATCTACATCTAGACCATGATTCTGCAGAACCATTTCAGCATAAAACTGAGGAGAATTAGTTACTATAGCTATTGAGTATTTTGATTTTAATTTTTTTATAACTTCTAAATTGATATTTAATTTTGTCTCAGTAGGTATTAATTCACAACATTTTTTCCAATTTACTCTTCTAAATTGCTTAATTTTCGAAGTATCTACTAATGTATCATCCAAATCAAATATTATCACTTTCATCCCTCTTTTTTTCCTTTATATTCTAAACATTAATACTTAATGGTTAAATTTTCAACTTTTCACATCCACTAATTAGATAATTTTTATTATATTTGTATCACAAGAAGTATTAGAATATATGAAAAGCTTGGAAAAAACCTATTATTTTAGGCCTCCAAGCTTTTTTTCTGAATGCTATTTAATTATTCCCATTCGATTTCACTATCATCTGAATCAAAATGTTATTTCTAACCCTAAATATCGTCGTACTAGATAGTTTCATATGCTTACCAATTGCTCTCATGCTATTCCCATTAAGAAGCCTATGAAGCACCTCAATCTCCCTGTCTCCTTGTACTAATGGAATACGCTTTTGCACCTCAACAACCTTATACTCATATTCGCGAATGAGTTTGTGATTTGAAAATACTCTTCGTTGTACCTCAATAAATACTGGATCATTTGTCCCACCATT
Organism: Lysinibacillus sp. FJAT-14222; assembly: GCF_001278875.1. Classification (NCBI taxonomy): domain Bacteria; kingdom Bacillati; phylum Bacillota; class Bacilli; order Caryophanales; family Bacillaceae; genus Lysinibacillus; species Lysinibacillus sp. FJAT-14222. Next base: position 53,362 of record NZ_LIYL01000002.1, read on the forward strand.
GGCCTTTGGTAGTGCTGCCTCAATTCCATACGTAGCCGTTTTAGCCCCAATATAACTGTTGTTATCAACTTTGGCCATTGGCTGTCTTGCTTCTTCGATTGACTCAATCATCCAGCTATAGTCTTCAATCCATTGTAGTAAATTTTCTTTCGTTACCTTGTGTTGCCCTTGTTTCATAGTTTGCCCTCCGATGGTGTGATATAATACTTTTGAAAAACTTAAAGAGCATAACCAATTCTTAGCTGTAGCGTGTGTCGACGCTGCGGCTTTTTCTTTTCCAAACATACAAATATGTTATAAAATGGTTAGTATGAAAGAAGGTGATTTATGTGGCTTTTCTAGTGCTACTAGCAATAGCTTTAGGATTCGGCCTACGTATTTTGGGACGTATGGTTAAATACAACTAGAATAATGGCCTGGTAGTTTGCGATATCAGGCTATTTTCATATACTCATATCGTGCAGTAATAATGACTTTTCAGTGAGTCAATAATTCACAGTGCCAACCGCACTTACAAAGGTAATTCCAACAAGTAACTTCTTAATGTTTTTCCTTTTCTAAAACGTTTCCTGTACGTGCCTAAACAACTCTACCAATGGTAACTGTTGATATATTTTTAATTTTTCATTACTACTTTTAGGGCATTTTTCGTACTTCACGATTCTTCACCCGTATCTCTGCGCGGCGCTCTTTTTGCTTTTTCCAATATGATTCACGATAAGATTCTTTCATACGATACAATCGCTTATCTTCCTCTGTTACAATTTCTACCCATTCTTCATTCCATTTTCCCCTTAATGTAGCCATTGTAGATGGTTTGGGGCTGGCGTAATGAGTTTGTACTTTATCAAGAAGCTCATCAATCGTTAGACCAGCACGATGGGAGTACAAACACTCTTTTATTTTCTCTATTGTGAGCTTATATTCTGTTAGTGTTTTCCCACCTTTAGATCCGCCGACATTCACCAAATGAATTTCATCATTGATACAATCCGCAATATGATAATATTTGGAAACTCGCTGTCGTTTTCCCCAATAAACTATGTTTACACCTCTAGTTTCTGTGATGGTACTTGGATTTGCATTATAATACATTAATCCGATGCCTAATCCCTTTATCCAATCCAATACGAATTGGCGATGCAGGCTTTTTGGCTTCGGTACAAGAATAAATACATAATCAACTAGATTTTTGCGACTTATTGCCTGTTCAATCACTTTAAAATTCAACGATGTTTTCATTTCTACACCAATATAAACATCACCATGTTTGCCTACGACATCTATATCATTGACCTCCGCATACACTTGCTGGCAACCCATTTTTTGAAGTAAGAACTTCTTTAATGGTTTGAATAAATCAGATTCTTTCACAGTATCACCTTCCTGAATATTTTCCTTCTAATGCACTGCGTTATTAACCTTCTTGCACTATAGCCATTACTTTTTTTGCTCCAACCTTGTTTAAGTTGAAATAAACAGCATTACCCTTTTTGTTGTCACAATGATTTGAAAGAAACTCAATTAAAGCTTGATCAAATCTCTTATCGTCTGTTCTAATAACAAAAGTGGTGTTTTCTAAATTAACTCGCCTCTCATTCACTCTCCTGAAAGACTAAATAAATCCATCTGTTGCCACTGATCCCTAGGTAATTCTTCTATTACAGGTTCTACTTCAATTTTCCCTACTGGAATCTCGCCGTTTCAAAAGGTGCAATAATATCGAAATATTTCGTTTTATATGAACCCACTGGCGCTTTATCTGGACGACATTTTAAAAATACGCTGTAATAGCCATTGTCGCTTGGTTCAATGATAATGTATTCCTCTCCAACAAGGTAAAAGCGTGATGGTGGTTTAACAATACGAGCTAAGTATTTTTTAGGGTTTTCGTTCGCGTCAACTACAAGCGGCGACACTTCCGTAGCATCCTCTGCAATGATTTCAAAGCGGCTTTTCTGATACGTACCAAAATGAGAACCTGGGCGTGAAAATCTGCTAATGTTATATGCTAATCCTCCATGGGGAAACAAATAATATATTCACCTTCTACAAGGTTGGATTTTTCAGGAGCTTGTGTGCAACGTCCTTGCATCGATTACACCTCCACATGTAAACTCAGGATCGAATATTGTCATTTGAATCTTTATAAATTCTTCATCTTCCGCTTCTTGCGTGGCCTTCTTCTTACATCGCCGCCCCATACCATCATCAATTGATTTCTGTGACTTTAATTTACGGCCACATCTTTTACAACTGCTCATTCAGCCCGCACCTTTGCCTCCTCTTTTTTCGCTATTTCTTCGATAATTTCCACATCATTAACACTAAATGTTGGCGTCGGACCAAATTCATACTCTTCTGCTTCCCAATCCTTTATAAATTCATCACGCTCATTAACATAAGAACCAAAGTAAGGGTCTTGTTCAGCTTGGTAAAATAATTCTCTAATACGTTCATCATACTTTTCTTCCCATACATATAAACCAAAATCATCAACCCCAAAATGACTTCTTGTATATACAACAACTTCTATTCCGTCAATTATGTTGTATACTTTGATGTAACCCTCAATTTCTTCCTCACTAGGTTCTGGACCAATGGAGCCATCATACATTTTTTTAATATCCTCTGCCGTTTTGCCTGCTGTGCTCAAAGTAGCTTTAAACAATTTAAACACGAAAAATACCTCCTATTTTTAAAATGGCAAATCATCCTCTGATACTTCAATTGGACCTCTGCTGTTTGCAAATGGATCTTCATCCACTCGTGTATAGTTCGGTTGAATTATTAGTGGTTGGTTTTGCTGATAAGTATTGTTTCCAAATGCATTTTGTCCAGGCATAGTCCCACCAAAGTGTTGTTGTGATTGACCACCAACATATGCTGGTTGGTTGTTTCCGAAAGCTTGTCCTCCATATTGTTGTGGTGGCTGCTGTTGCTGATATGGATTTGGTTGGCCCTGGTATTGAGGAGCATTCGGTTGACCTCCTGTGTTGGTCCGTGGTTCTAAAAACTGAATGCTATCCGCTACCACATCGGTAGTGTAAACACGCTTACCATCTTGTCCCTCATAGCTTCCAGTTTGAATCCGACCTTCAATCCCTAGCAAGTTACCTTTCCTTTGATAGTTTGCTAGATTTTCAGCTTGCTTACGCCAAGCGACACAAGAGATGAAATCAGCGTCACGTTCTCCTTGTTCGTTAGTAAAGGTACGATTGACTGCCAATGTGAAGCGGCATGATGCAATACCATTTGGTGTGTACCTTAGTTCCGGATCTTTTGTTAAACGTCCGACCAAAACAACGCGATTTATCATGCTGCATCCTCCTTGAAATAAGCTTTGTTGAATGTTGTATCAAAAGCTTTGAGGCTGTAGTTTAATTCCTCGATTAGACTCGAAAAAACAAAAGTACTCATGCCTTTTAAATTCGTTATAGATACACCGTAATCAACTGTGTTCAAAGTTCTAAACAATGTTACGGTATATCCATTCTCTTTATCGAATCCTTTATTAATCAAAATTTGTTTGTACTGTTGTGCTCTATTTAAATTGTTCTTTTTATACTGTCTTCGTTTCATCACATTCACCCTTTCCTTTTTCTAGCTAGTCCTGCATGAATATTATTTTCAAGGTACCTAAGCTGTTGCATGGCATAGTGAGGGCATTTGCTATCGCTTAACCGCTTCTCTACGTCTTGTAGGACCCGAAGCGGGAACTGATACTCACTTATGAGTTGGTTTATACAGTCCGCTACTTCCTCATTTGTCATGGTTTTCACCACCGAGTGCTTGTCGTGCAATTTGACCAAGGTCTTTATCAATTGGTACCATCGGCGGAAACCATTCAGCTTGCTTGTACTCAGTTGTTTTATAATTTTGTGGAGTTGCATAAAGTTCAAATACTTTCTGAAAACTGACAATTTTATCAGATGCTTTAAACAATGCTTTTTCAACAATTTCATAGTATTCCTTTAATCTTTGAATCTCTTCACTCAATTTTTTATTTTTACGTTGTTCTTGCAGTAAATCCCGGTGAAGGTCCACAAATTGATTACGTATTTCATTAACGCTCATGCCATTATTGCCTTTAAGCTATTTTTGCAACTTAGCCATTTCTAATTGTTGTTTATCTGTATCAGCAGCAGTTTTAGTTAAATCCACATCACCCATTGATTTCACTCTCCTTTACCTTTGTCACACGCTTAGGCATTCCATATCTTTTTCTTACCGCCTCACGTGTCATATTGTGCACTAATTTACAGTGTGTTTTAGTGATGATGGTACCAATATGACCACAATTATCGACCGGACATTTCACAAATTCATTACTTAGTGCATTCCATGATTTATTTACAGACAATTTGTCATGTTACCTCCTAATGCTTTGTAATGGCTTTAATCAAAGCTCTATCAGTTAGTTTGCTCACCGGTTGACCTTTTGCTTGTAGGGCCTTAATCAGGTAGTTACGAATTTTTTTGTGTTTGTTCATACTGCTTATGCCCCCTATCTAGCATGGCTAATATTTTTTGTCGCTCTGCTTCGAAGTCCACTGGTTCTGTAGGCTCCGGTGGTTCAATAGGCTTTTGAGCAGATTCATTATTTCTGTTTTTAAACCATTCAGGTACTACCTCTTCGCGTCTAGGTTTCTGATAAGTCCTTTGAGGTCTATTTTGTTGTTGAGCTGCTTTTATACGTTGATCTTTCCAACGCAAGTCCTCCGCTTCGATAGCCTCAAGTGTAAACAGTTTCTTATTCCACCAGTCTTTTAATATCGTTTCAACGTAACCCCAATTGTTTCTACTGTTCATAGCAGCTTTCTCCATGGCATGTATAACTATTGGTTCTGACATGTCATTAATCCAAGTGTCAATTTTGTACGCGATTAGAGAACCTAAAGCTCCAAAATGATTTTGCTCGTAAAATGCAAATGCATTTTGTGTTGGTGGAATTGGAGGTTTTGATGCTACGTAAGCAGGTCCCTTATCATCATCATTATTATTATTTAATGTATTAGTACTTAGTGAATCAGTACTTGGTGTATTAGTACTTAGTAGTTGCGGGTTTTCCGTTAACGGTTTATCCGTCGACGGTTCTTCCGGTGACGGGTTTTCCGTATACGGTAAATCCATATACGGTACTTCGTAAACAATTGTTAAGTAATCAAATTTCCCACCATCAACACGACGGCGTTCTTTTTTGACATATCCATATTTCTGCAACTCTCTTAATCCAGCTGTAAACGAGTCCTTGCCATCTTTTGCCCATTGCTGTATTTCCTCGTTATAAAAAGTCCAATTATCAGGCTTGGAAAGCATAAATACATGTATTGCTTTAGCTTTCCAACTAAGTCTTGTATCTTGGATGGATGTGTTGTTTATAACTGTATAATCTTTATTTTTTTCCACTCTTACGATGCTCCTACTCTCCATCGTAGCCCCTCCTATAAAATGTCGTCCTTGCGTTCACATATTGCGAAACCACCACGTATTTCAGTAGTTCTATAATTTTGATAACGTCGCATATATTCACACACTAAACGTCTTATTTCGTATTCATCACCTTGAGCCTGGTCAAATATCCATTGTGGTAAAAGGACCCTATGAGGCACATATCTCATTGCACTTGTGACGGTCCCTTAATAGATAGCAAGTAATTTATTAACTTACTAGCTTCTTTTTCAGTTAATAAATCCGAGTTTTTATCAGGAATCTTACACGCCTGCATTGCGCCGTTATAAACTGCGTTAGGGTCCGAATCATACATGTTTGCAACCTTACTCAATGCTTTTGCTAATTGATTAAACTGTTCTTGAGATCGTAGGCCTGTATGTGTTGGTTGTTGATGCTGAGTATGCACTGGTGGTTGTTTTTGCTCATGAGAATAATTATTTCCAGTCATACCATTTGCATCATCGTCCTTTTCTGTAGAAATCCCTAGCATGGCTGCTAAACTATATCGCTTCATGTAAGTAATTTGCCCACCAAAATCCTGAATACTTTGTGCAGCCGGAAATTTAAGCGGATAAGATTTTACATACTCACCTGACCCATGAAGGAAAATTGTTTCAACACAAACCATTGTTGTGTTCCCTTCAACTGTTGAATAACTGTTCTGTATGATAGATAAGTTATTTTGAACAAATATTGGCTTAACAGCATCCAAAATCCCGTTTAGGTCAGTGTATTCAAAAGTGTATGAACCACCGTTTTTTGTACGAACTTTCACTTTTGAATTGTGTTTTGGAGTTTGAATAGCTGACCAAGCTTTAGCAAGCGCTGCTGAAATATTAGAATTACTCTCGGAAAAAATCATATCTTCCCTCCTAGTTGATTTTTTGAGCACAGTGACGTAAAATACAAAGTAACTAATTTTGTAAATTTCTTTTTTAAGGACTGCTGCTGGAACAGGAGTCCTTTTTAATTTCACCGTCTTTATTTGATGGTTGTCCCATCAAGCAGCCTGCAAATACGGCTAACCAACCATTTGCAAACTGCTTGACGAGAGCGAGTTACGACTCGCAAACGTCATATAAATTTGTTGACTTTTCCCTATTTTTTGTTTTATATTTACAATATCCATGTGCTGTTTAACAGGAAACTGTTAAGCAGCTTTCTTTATTTAAGGTCATATACCGTTGTCATGGCTTGACCGTATGTTTTTCTTTCTAAAACATTCACCGCATCGATGATGTTGTGTATTGCTTGTGCTATATCAATTTCTTTATCAACTGCATATATTTTATATAAAGCGCGTGCTTCGTTTTTGAGATTGTTTATGATTTCATCCACTGTTATGACCTCCACGTGTTATAATAGATTTGTATAAGTTATCAGGCTGTTTAATCGTTGCATCCGATTAAGCAGCTTTTTTATTGCCAGCATGAAATAATCACTGGTACTCCAATGGCTAAAATGATTAACCCACATATCACACAAAACTCCTTATGTTTTTGATCTCGGCCATCATCCGACATATAAAGATAATTCACTATCCACTTCAACATCTAAACCACCACTTACCTACTAAAGCCAAGCGTTCTTGTAACGATAACTTTTCCCACTTTTTAAACCTAAACATTTGGCACCTCCAACTGTTGCAGACTATTAATGATCTTATCCACTTTCACGTAATCAATTTTCTGACTAGATTGAAGTGCTTCTAAACTACGAATAATGTCGTAGGCTCTTTCTGTGGCTACATCGTATTCTTCCATAACCACATTTGTTTCGATTGCTCCCCAAGCTCCGTAGATCGCCTTACGATGTTTGATTATCGTCATAATATCCATCTAAATATTCCTCCTATAAACATAGGTATTAATTGAGTTGCAGTATTGAGTAAATCAATGCCGAATATTACTGATGCTAAATACACATCCGAGTTGGTAATACTAGTCCATTGCATAAAAGTCTCTATATCGATTACTTTCCGCCCAAGCTCATACTTGCTTACATGTGATTGGGATATATTTAATTCATGTGCTAGTTCTTCTTGAGTCATATTTGCATCTGTTCGAAATTTCTTTAGTAGTTTTCGATAATCCAAAGCAGTTAGTAATTTCAAACTGTCCACCTCCCCTCTTAGTCGGAAATCGACTATAGTCGAAAATGAACTACCAATTACCGATTGATGCTAATAAACTTGAATCATAAGCAATTAAAAATTTGCTTATTTTTTTAAGAGATTGTTTGCCCCAGTCTCTTAAAAAGTTAATAGATTTGTTGAGGCATGCCTTACTGCTATTAACTTTGTTGTAAAGTCTCAACCTGTTACGTACCTGTCCGGGTATGTTTTTTCAAATTTAATTGTTAAGTATTTCTTCGAGAGCTGCGGCTGTGGGTTCTGATAACCACACCCGCTTATATCTCGGGCCTATTTGTCTTTGATGAATCTTGATACGAGGATCACATACAATATACTTTTCTAAAGAAGCTTTACTGTATCTAGTTTCACGAACTAAATCGTCAATGTCCCAATACAATGTTCGTTCTCTTACGATTTCTCTAACCGTGCGATCATATCTATCTAATAAAATTTTTTTTGATAGGCCAGCTGTCTCAAGAACCCTTTGTGATAGATTATTATCTTTTTCTGAAATCATCATATGGCACCCCCTTCAACAATTTTTAACCCTTGTTGGTTGTATGCTTTAATTTCCATCCTTAAAGTTGTTGAGGGTTGCCACATTGAAATAAACTTGATACTTTCAGCAAATCGTGTTTTTGGTATTTCTCCATATCGAGGAACTTCAAAATGATTTTTAAAGTCTCTCCAGAATGCAGAAAATACTTGGCGACTAATTTTTTTGTAAGCATTAGAGTCTTTCCCACCTAAGGCAGTTACAATAACTTCTCTAGCGCGTTTATTAATTTGGGCTTCTTGATTACCGTCTATGCGCATTGTGTCAACTATTGATTGAACTGTTTGTTTAACTTCCGTAACTTCAGTTTTCAAAGACTCAACCTCTTCGGAAGTTTCAAGTGATAGTCTCATAGAAGCCTTTAATTGATCTTTTTCCGTTAAAGGTTGCGGGTTGAGTTGTTGTTCCATTTGATTGAACGCATCGATGTATTTGATTTTAAAATCAAACGCTTTTTTACCAGTAAAGCCCATAGCTAGTAAGGTGAATCCGTCTCGGTTCATGTAGTATGTTTTACGATCCCTCCCGTAAGAGTCAGGTTCATTACCTTCAAAAAACATCTGCTGAAGTTTCAGCACATCTAATTCCTCGCGGATGTTTTCAATAGATTGAAGAACATTCTTATGTTCTTTTTCAAACGTTTCGGCAACTTGTAATGAAGTTGTGACTACTTGGCAATTTTGAATAGTGACTATTTTGTTCATGCAAATACCTCCTAAGATTTTCTAATGTAAGCCATCTAGTCATATTGAAATCCCTTTTCGATTTGTATTCAGATTGTTATTGGTTAAGAGACATTAAGCTAGTTGTTTTTCTTGAAACGAAGAACCTTCAATTTCTTTTATAACGGATTTCGTTAGTTCATCATTAAAAAAAATTGCCACTTCTATACCTAATAAAACAGCTATAACCTTTAAACGTTCAACACCTAGCTCACTTTCACCTCTTTCAATTCGACTATATGTCATAGGTGTTACATTAATTTGTTTTGCTATACGACTTTGAGTTACTCCTTTAGCTATACGTAACTTTTTTAAATTTTCGTGTATCATAGTTTCACCTCTTCTTTCCAAAGGACTAACGTAATCCGTTAAATACACTATACTAACGATTTCCGTTACTGTCAACGAAAAATATAAAAAAAATCTCAAATTCCGTTAATGTAGTATCAGAATCCGTTACTTGTGATATATTTCGAGTAGATAGGAGGTTTTCTATTGAAAGTGAATGACCGTATAAAAGAACAACGAAAAAAGATGCGCTATACACAAAAAGAGCTCGCTGATAAAGTGAATGTTTCCCCTCAAGTAATTTCTAATTGGGAACGTGGATATACAGAACCTAGTGCTGATGATATAAATCAACTCTCAGAAGTACTTGATTGTACTAGTGACTATCTTTTGGGAAGAAGTAATCGACCTGATAACAAGAAGAATCATCTTTTAACCAAAGATGAACGTGATATAGCAAAACAAATTATCGAATTCACTCAGAACATTGAGAAGTCGGATGGACTTTCATTTGATGGTGAGCCAATGTCAGAGGAAGCAAAAGAATCACTTATTGAATCAATGGAACATATTTTTAAACAAACCCAAAGAATAAATAAAAAATATACTCCTGAAAAATATAGAAAAGAATAGCAATAAAATTATTTGGGGTGATCAAATGTGGTTGAAGGATATTGCAGACAGCTTGATAAATAAACATAAAACCAACTGCCCGTTTGATATCGCATCTAATTTAAAAATATGCATTACTCCTTGGGATTTGCATGAAGAAATTAACGGCTATTATAAGTATCATCGTCGTAACAAATATATAGTTATTAATAATAACTTAAGCGAAGATATGCAACGTGTTGTCTGTGCCCACGAGCTTGGGCATGCTTTGCTTCATCCTAGGGCCAATACACCTTTTATGCGTAAAAGCACCTTTTTTTCCATTGACAAACTAGAACAAGAAGCAAATAGATTTGCAGTCCAATTACTAATTTTAGACCACGAAATAATTGAATATTCCAAACAATTCACCATTTTTGATATTGCAGCAAAATATGGTGTTCCAATTGAATTGATAAAATATAAATTCAGTACAATCTTATGAGGTGAATATATTGTTAATTGCAATTCTGTTATTTGTCCTAATTATTGTATTTTTTTTTGGTAAAGAAATTAAAACTCTTTTTAGTATATTGATAGGGTTAGCCTTAATAATTACTTTATGGCAGTATTCATGGTGGGGAAAATTAATAGTTATTGCAATGATTGTTATTCCCCTAATTGCTGGGATAATTCAAGGCGCTAAAGAGGATGGGGTTTTCGAAGAATTAAAAAGAAAACGAAGAATCAAAAAAAATAGAGGTAAATCTATATATAAGTAATTTACAGTAGGTGTACATAAGTGCGCTTTTTTATTTATAAACAAAACATAATTGCATCATCTTATGGAGTCATTATCCCTACCAGCTTGTTAAATTATAATTATGTACTTGAGAAAAAAGAGTTAGAAGAATATGAAAAAGAATTCAGTTATAGTTTCTTATATTAATAGGAGGTAATTATGGGCATTTTTGATTTTTTTAAACCAAAAAAGGCAACACCAATAATTAAGGAAAACAACCATATAAATAATGAATCTATAAATTTACCTGAACCCGAATTAACTGTACGAATAAATAATGATTTTGCTACAGAAATAAACCCAATATATACAAAAAAACTACCTAATAATCTTTTGCCTGGAGAAATCATTATGTTGTATTGGGCTTCTAATCATATTGCTGATAGCGATTACCCTGGTTATTTTAAATATGAATATGGAATAGACTCCAAAATTTCTCTAAATACTCTTTTAAATGAAAAATATATTCGTGATTCAAATAATTTAGAGAAAATATACTTGCTAAAAAATACACAATTAAAAGATATATTGAGGAATAACAGTCTTAAGGTTTCAGGAAATAAAAAAGAATTAATTGAACGAATCACTAGTAATTTGGAAATTAACAATATCCTTGAATTAAATAAAATCAATTCTTTATCAGTTACCGAAAAAGGTCAAAATACCCTGCAAGAATATGATTATATTATATATGCGCACAAAAACGATACCAAAGATGGTACTTTTAATCCTGCTTCAGTACTGAAATTTGTTAATAAAATTGGATACGTTCCAAATAATTTAGATATATTTTGGTCTATTGTCCAAAATAAAGAACAAACTGCCCTATTAAAAAATGATCTCATTGATTTAAGAAGTTCTTGGTTACGAATGGCTGAACAATTATATAAAGAACAACGATATGATGAAGCACTCTCGATGTACCAAAATATATTTATTATTGATCTCAGCGGTATGGATAGAGATAAATATATCAATCCCCCATCCCTGATTTTTTTAGCTCCACATATTGTTAATAGAATTTCAGAATTGGCAGATTTCTTTGGATTTAACAAAGAAAAACATTATTATTCGTTTTTATTTTCTTGGCAATCAACTATATCGTTATTACCTTTTCATTATTTAGACAAAGATGAGTGTTTTAAAATTATGGATTTTGCAATTAATGGTGGCAGTGAAGAAGAAATTAGAAAATTATTAAAAATAAAATTTGAAGAAATAGATGCTGATTTGTTATTGAAAAAATATGGTGTGAAATATCCAAGATATATCCCAGATTGATTTTATAACCATAAACTGATTTGGTTTACATTTGTAATCTGAATCGGTTTTCTTTATAACAATAAAAGAACATATATTCTATTTTTAAAGGAGGTGATGTTCAATTTGTCCAAACCTGATTTACGTACCTGTCCGGACGAAATATAAATAAGGAGCGGACAAAAATGGTTAGAATAACACTAAATCCTACAAAAAAAGAAAACATTTATTGGTACCTGAATACCGATAAAACGAAAAAATTTGCATATCGTTATAGGTTTTACGACCATAACGGTAAGCGAAGAGAGAAAAAGAGACAAAACTTTAACACTAGCCTTGAAGCAGAACGTGCCTTAACTGCTATAAAAGCTACCATATTGAATGGTGGAGAAAAAATTGTAGTTAACGAAAATATGATAGTTTCTCAATGGGTCGAAATTTATTTTGAAAGGAAGTTGCCTCATTGGCAAGGAACTACGCCTAAATCTTATCGTAATATTATCAACAATTATATTACGCCCTTAATTGGTCAATATAAATTATCGAGGCTAACAAAGAATATTTATCAGTCTGAATTTGTCGATAAATTAGTTCCTATTGCCGCTCCAAAAAGCATTGAAACGTATCATAACTTTTTTGTTGGTTGTATTAATGCAGCTGTAGAAGATGAAATATTAGAAAGGAATCGTATTTTAAAAGCTGAATTACCTCGTATTAAAAAACAAAATAATGACGAGGTTGAAGGAAACTATTTAACCCCTACAGAGTTAGAATATTTATTACAGTGTGTTAAACGATCTTGTGATATGTCTAGATATACTTTAATTGCAATTCTTGCAGCTACAGGAATGAGACGAGGAGAAGCAAAAGCATTACGGTGGTCAGAAATTGATTTTGAAAATAAATTGATTTATATCAACCGTACTCGTGATGCTCTTGGAGAAAGATCAGCAAAAACGCTTAATAGTATCCGGTCTATCGATATGACATATGATTTAGCATTACTGTTGGAGCGATATCGGAAATGGTGCATCGAAAGAAAACTTGCTTATGGTAAACAGCAACAGGATGACGATTTGGTCTTTATCAGTAAAACATGTAAGCCTTTAAATCAAAATGCTGCCAGATTAACTTTGTTACAAATGCATGAGATTTACGATGTGAAACTAATTTCTCCACATGGTTTAAGGCATACATTTGCTACCATTTCAATTGCTTCCGGTACACCACCTACTTCAATAGCAAAAATTCTTGGTATGACAACATCAACTTTATTTAAAACATATGCGCACTCTTTTGTAGAAAAAGAGAAACAGGCTATGCAAATTATCAGCAATATAGTTAATTTTAATTAAACTCTTTTAAAATGGGGCGCTTTTTGGGGCACCGATATGGTGAACCCCTCCCCGCCCCTTTGATATCAAGGGGTTTATAATATTATTATCATAAGCAATACTTATGACCTTGGTTTGTAGCCTAATGTGTTTAATTTTTTGATGTGCATAATATCAAGGTTTTGTTAAAAGGACATTTTCTATACCTTTCTATTTAAGTATATCTAAATGTTTTTAACTGGGGTACACGGAATTTTTTATTAAAATTGCGCACCAGTAAAATAATGGTAATCCAAAACTGTTATGTGACTTTCCGGACAGGAATATTTAATAGTAGGAAAAAAACTGTCTCCCTCCATATCGTCTGTAATCTCAAATAATTTTTCTTTTTTTGAGTTGATACAATGCTTTTTACCCGTAACAATGCCATAAACTGCTCATTGATCCCTGCATTCATTTTAGGGGACAAAGAACCCTGCTTTATTAAAGGAATTATGTTTAATAGACATATTACCAATCATCTTCCAACATCCATTCATAAATTAATTAATGTAGGACTAGATTTTGATATTTTTAAAAATTTATATTTTAAAAGAAACGCCCAAGGGGTCAACAATTAAAAAGGGAGGTGACAAACGATAATGAATAAAAAAAATCCCCAAAAATTTGTTTGCAATGATTGTTGTGAAGAAAATAGATTTAATTGGCACCGTTTAAAAGCTAGTGATATATCTTCTATCTCCCCTCCCCCAGTCACTATCCCTGGCGGAACTATTTTTCCAACAATAAATAGATATTTCTATATTGTTACAGAAGATATTGATCTAACAAACGGAGCAACCCTTCCAGCTAATCTATTTTCAGATGATAATGGCAATCCAGTAACAGAATTCAAAATTTTTAATCCCAATGGATATGTCAATCTTTACATCAATGGTGTGATGCAAGAGGGCGGTGCATATAAAGTAACTCCAGATTCGTTAATAATTAGCCCAACAAATGATACGATTTTTGCTGGAACTCCAATCATTATAGAATCATTGGGATTTCAATCAATGTGATATAAAAACCTTCTATATATGAAAGGAGGTGAAAAAATGGCTCTTTCAATTATTAATATTCATGTCAACGTTACAGGTACTTCGACTAGATTCTTTGATGTATTAGCAGCAAATTTGACGGTCGCTGATGGTACCACTATCCCTGCAACTGACTTTCTAGATGATAGCGGGACTGCTGCGACGACTTTTCCAATAGTAACGAACGGCTACTATAATTTCTATATTAATGGTGTATTGCAAGAAGGTGATTCGTATACAATTTCCGCAACAGAGTTAACTTTTAACACCGTTACTGGCACAATATCTGCTGGAACTCCATTGGTAGTAGAAGCTGTAGAATTAACTACCCAAACTTAATGACGAGTTTTTAATAATAATGTAAAGCTTTTGCAAGATCTCCCCAAAAAGAGAAATCGATGCTGTTCGATTTCTCTTTTTTCTTGTTTGACCAAGTCATTCTATTTTCTTTACCCTATTTCTCTGTTATTGGCAGTATATTTCTGGAGATTTACTGCCATTAATGCAAAGCCTATTAGCACTTGTTTCGGTGCTTTTCGTTCAGAACGTATTTTTTTACGTTCACTACCATTCGTTGACGCTTCAATTTTTTGGTCATACGCTTGCACTTTTTCATCTAATTTCTCTACGATTTGTGACAGTTCTTCAATCGAGAACTCATTTGGATTTTCTCTTTCCATTTCAAGGATGATTTCTTTTTTTAACAGTTCGTCGTACAGTTGATTCGATTTTTCCACAAGGGTCGTGCTATATTGTTCAACGGATTTTTTCCATACAAATGTGAATTTGTTTGCGTTCGCTTCAATCTTTGCTCCGTCGATAAAAATCGCTTCATTCTCAATAAGCTTCTCTTGCACAAGCTGACAACGAAACTGGCGTAATAGTTCCTTCACCTCTGGATGAATACGAAAACGATTAATTGTTCGATAGCTCGATTCATAGCCTTGAGCTAACCATATCATTCGAAAGTAGCTTTAAAATAAAGTTTGAATAAAAAACCACTTCAACCCTAGTTTAATCATATATAGAAAGACTCCATTTTGAAAAAAGAATGATTAAAATGGAGTCTTTTCACCTGAATACATATATAATTTTCATAAAAAAATTCGATCATTTCTATTTTTCTTATGGGAGAAAAATCCCGTGAGCACCATAAATCACTCAATAATTTTAAATATCTTTACACGCCCAAGCATCAACCTCTACTTTAAAGACTGGTGCTGCCAGAGCTACTACATAAATCATTGTCGTACAAGGGAGATGTTCACCTAAAAAATCGCCAATAATTTTTCTCCTTTGCTCTGCCGCAAAGTCACCAACTAAATAAAAAACCAACTTTGTTAAATCTCCGACTTGCATATCAGCAGACTCAAGGTTTCTTTTTATATTCTCCAAGGCTAACTGTAATTGTTCTAATGGATTCTCAGGTACTGTTCCATCTACTTCCATTCCTAATTGACCCGACAAGGTAAGCCACTTATGAGGCCCTGTGACCTCTATTTGGTGTACGTACGGTGCTACGGGTTTATGTACTGTTTCTGGGTTTCTTGAAATTTTCAAAATGCACCATTCCTTTGTTTTATTATTGTAAAATTCAGTATCTTATTATAACACAATTCAATTCATAACTTAACTGTACTAACCTTCACCATTAGTTCAAAAACAGCTTATGACTAATTCCGGTACATCTTTTTTATAAACGGTACGACTTTTTTACAAACAATTCAACTTTGTTTTAAAACAACATCGAACACTGTCTTTTACGAGATTTTCAATTTTTCTTTCAGAGAAAACAGATTGGGCGTAAGCACACAAAAAAATTTTTAACATCATTCGTGGATGATAAGCTGGGCAACCCGTGCTTCGAACAAATAAATCGAACGCTTCATTCGGAATGCTCTCAACTAAATCATTGATGGCGTAGGCAATATATTTTCTTGAAGTTTTATTTCTAAATCTAGCGGTAAAACAGAAGGTGTCCTTTCTTTTTATCAAAATTCATATGTTCAAATACAAAGCCCAGAAAATTTTACTGTCCGTAAAATTTTCTGGGCTACTTATTATTTCTTGAGGTTTTGTCCCAGCCTCTTTTTGAACATATATGACTATCCAAGGTGATTTTTTTATTATGGCTCGGTGGTGCGAACTAGCATAAGAACCTCCAATAAATTCGTATGAATCTGACATTAGGAGCAAATGCTGTAGTTATGTCAACAGTTCTAGAGTCCAATGTAGCGACTCATAAAAGAAGGTGCTTTGTATAAAAAGAACTCCATCACCTTCTATAGGAGGGAAAAAATGAATATAAAATTACGGCTTAAAATAATGATTTTTCTACAGTTTTTTATTTGGGGATCTTGGCTTGTTACATTTGGTTCTTATATGATCAATACATTGAATTTTACTGGCGCGCAAGTTGGAATTGTGTATAGTTCTAACGGTCTTGCAGCCATTATTATGCCAAGTCTGATTGGCATTATTGCGGACCGTTGGGTAAAAGCCAATGTTTTATACGGAATATTACATTTCCTCGGTGCAATTACCCTATTTACCGCTGCTGAAATTTCAGATCCTACAATGATGTTTTGGATAATGCTCTTTAACTCAATAGTTTATATGCCAACACTTGCTTTATCGAATACAATTTCTTATTATTACCTGGAAAACAAAGGCTTTGATGTTGTAAAGGACTTCCCACCTATTCGTGTCTATGGGACAATTGGCTTTATTCTTGCGATGTGGATTATTAGTCTTGCCAAAATCGAATTAAGTAATGTTCAGCTATTTATAGCTAGTGGTTCTTCGTTGCTACTTGCACTATACACAATTTCTCTTCCTGCCTGTCCAACTTCTAATGCAATTAAGGACAAGTCGTTGGTAAGCCTTTTGGGACTAGACGCTTTTGTTATGTTTAAAGATAAAAAAATGGCTCTGTTTTTAATTTTTGCAATGCTATTAGGTGTTGCGCTTCAAATTACCAATACATTTGGAGATCCGTTTTTACACGACTTCGCGTTGAACCCTGATTATAAAAATAGCTTTGCGGTAAAATATCCAGCTATTTTATTATCAGTGTCACAAATTTCAGAGGTATTCTTTATTCTGACCATACCATTTTTTTTACGTAAATATGGCATTAAAAAAGTAATACTAATTAGTATGGTTGGATGGACTTTACGTTTTGTTTTCTTTGGATATGGCAGCCCGATTGGCGGAGGATTTTTACTATTGTTGTTATCAATGATTGTTTACGGTTGTGCATTTGATTTCTTTAATATTTCGGGCGCCATTTTTGTAGAAAAAGAAGTAGATCACCGAATTCGTGCAAGCGCTCAAGGCTTATTTAGTACAATGGTCAATGGGGTCGGTGCCTACGTAGGGGCTGTAGTTAGTGGCAAAGTGGTAGATTATTTTACAGTTGACGGAGTGAGAAATTGGCAATATATTTGGTTGGTTTTTGGAGCGTATACTCTCGTTCTTGCAATAATTTTTGCATTAACTTTTAAATATAAGCATGACAGCAATGCAATGAAAAATGTAACTGCAAAAAATTGATAGTAATGAAAAAATATAGGACTCATCACCAAAAGTTGTGGATGACATTTGTTAAAACGTATGTCATATATATGAGTGGCGGCTGAACGCCCCCAGGAAGCTTTGCTCTGTGCGAAAGCGAAGCGGCAGCGGCAATGTTTTATCTGCGCGAAAGCGAAGCGGCAGCGGCAAAGTGCCCCGTCAGAACGGAAATCAACCACACGTTATGGCAAGGATCCAAAATATACATTAATCAATTATCCCTCGGCATAATTCTGGATTCGGCTTGTGTTTGGATACCCGCTGAGATAAGCTAAATGAATTCTTTTATCCCTCTATCATCGTTAATGCATTCGACTTTAGGAATTGTTACCACAAAGTCCAACTGTTCATCCCCTCAATCACATATAGTTAATAAAGGATAGTATATAGCTAAATACAACCGCACAGGCTGTATGCTATTCCATGTAATTGAATTGAATTGAATTGAATTGAATTGAATTGAAGCAGCAAAATAGCTAAGCTGAGCAGGAAACCTAACTCACTGACTGCTTTTTAAGTAAAAGAAAGAGCCTTTTACCAGCTTTAAACTGTACCCTTTGTAAAGGACATTTTTAAAAAAGCTAGGCAACTTGTTGAAGCTGCTGTCTGTACTTTGCAGGCGGCAGCTTTTTCAAATGCCATTGCCCTCGATAATGGTTGTAATACATTATATAACTTTTCACTTCTCGTTTGACTTCTTCTTATGTTTCGCATTTCTCGATATTTGTTTCATCTTTAAAGTGGCCAAAAAATGATTCTTGTGGGGCATTGTCCCAACAGTTTCCTCGACGTGACATAGATTGTCCTAACCCCATTTTCTTCACAAGTTTTTGGAATTGTGGATTGGTATAAGGAATCCTTGATCCGAATGAATATAACAACATGGCGTTTTTGTATAGATAGGCTAATCATGTAGTTTCCATAATGCTGTACAACACTTTTCATTGTTTCTGGCTCATCCTTTTTTGCAGCTAAATAATTAGGTATAGCAATAAGCCATGCTCGTTGTTTTCAGTATCAGAATTAATCATGCCATTCATTTGCATGTACCTCCCAAAACCGTTTTAACCGTTCAATAAGGCTCTTTTACTGTAGTAGAAATACTTGCTAATGGATGCCAAGGAATTACCCAAAATCCTTTATTAGGTTAAATGGATTGACGCTTTCTCTACTTTTCATGTTTAGTAAGATATTATAGTTGCTAAAGAATATGTCACAGTTAATTTAGTAGGAGATAATCTTTTTAAAGGAATTGCTTTATAAATACCAAAAAGAGAAATTGCGCTGTGCAATTTCTCTTTTTGCTTGAACTGAAATTAATTATAACTCATCCTCGGTAACTTCATTATTATTTTTATTACCATTGCCGTTACCATTTCCATTGCCATTTCCATTTCCGTTGCCATTTCCGTTACCATTTCCATTGCCATTTCCATTGCCATTTCCATTGCCATTGCCATTTCCGTTGCCGTTGCCGTTGCCATTCCCTGGCTTTACAACCAACACATCAAATGTTAGTGTGTGCTCACCATACGTTACCGTAATCGTCGTATTACCTTGACCTTTTCCTTTTACAGCCCCTGCTTTTACAGTAGCTATTTTATCATTCGCTACTTCGTAGGTTGCAAGCTTTGTAACATCTTTTTCTGTTGTTTTACCATCAAAAGTAGTTACTTCAGTAATCTTAACTGGTACTTCTTTACCTATTCTAGTTTCAACCTGAGCTTGATCAATTTCTAGTGTTACTATTGGTACTTCTACAATAGGTGCTTTAACTTTAACATTTATAGTAACTTCATTATCACCGTATGAAATAGTAATTGTAGTCGTGCCCTCACCTACTGCAGTTACTAATCCATTTACTATTGTTGCAACATTTTCATCTCCAACAACATAAGTAGCTTTTGAAGTTACGTCTTCCTCTGTTGCATCACCTTCTGCAGGCGTTGACGTTTCTGTTACCGTAAGTTGTGCAGTATCTCCAGCTGTTAGGTCTAGCTTAGTTGGATTTACAGAAAGTGCTACTACTGGTTCTACTACTTCTTTTTCATATATCATTGCTTCACCAACATTCCCGGCAGCGTCATTAATGATTACTGATACAGCATTAGTTTCTGCTGTTACTGGGAATGTGAAGCTACCGTCTTGATTTAATTCAAAAGCAACTGGCGCTTGTACTTCGCCATTTACCGTCGAAACATAGGAAGCTTTTAATTTATCATTTAAATTGTAATCTAAACCGTATAAATATAACTCTTCATTGTAGTCGATATACTTATCTGTTACCTGTCCTGTAGCGACACCTTTAGCTACTGAACCAGTAATTTCTGGTTTAGTCGTTTTCACGATAATTGGTCCAACATAATCGGAAACTACTCCTGATGCTGCAAGACCAGTGAAGTCAATTGTATACAGACCATCTGGAATCGTTGTGGCAGGTTTTGTTCCCCATGGTTTGTACTGCCCACCAATATTCAGCGTATAAGAACCTTTTCCTAGCGCAGTACCTGCATGTAGATAACCAATGTAGCCGTCTCCGTATTCTCCACCTTCAGGATTCATAATATCCCAAAGCTCGATATAGTTAGTTGTTACATCTCCAGTTAATGTGAATGAAAGTACAGCTGAGTCTTTTACTCCATCTCCGTTAAAGGATAGGTCTGTTTCTGTAATTTTAAAATCTTTAATTTCAGTTGCTGCCGCGCCGCCAAAGTCAGCTGCGAATGGCAATGAAATTTCTGTATCTCCACTGCTGATGTAAATATACCCTAGTATTTCAGAGCCATTTGGTGCCGTAGCTTGTGAAGCAGTTAATGTAATATTTAAAACTTGCTCCCCATCTAGATTAAATGTCGGCTGATCTACTGTAACAGTTGCATCACCAAATGTTTTTGTTACATCAATGGATACGTTATAATTGCCGCCGTTCCCTTTAATATCTTTTACTAAAACTTGTTTCGTTACAGAAATATCCCGGTCTTTAAGTGATTGTGGACCGAAAGTAACTGTACCTTTCAAGTTTTCTGAAACTGCACCAGTTCCATCTATAATTGCGCTATCCAGTGCATAGGCAAGAATTTCCGGATGAGCTGCTGCATAAGCATTTACACGCCCTGCACCTTGAGAAAACACATCGTATTTTGTTTTATCTAAAACCTTTGCTGTATTAGAAAGCGCCACTTTTACATCGAACGCGTTCCAATCAGGATTTGCTTGTTTAACTAATGCAGCAATACCTGCAATATGCGGTGTTGCCATAGAAGTTCCTGTTTTACGACCATATGCTTTCCCATAATCTGCATCAGGGAAATCTTTTTTATACATTGGAATCGTTGACATAATGTTTGTTCCAGGTGCACTAACATCTGGTTTAATATCAAAGTTTGGTGTAGATGGTCCACGTGAACTTGAATCGTTTACATCATCTCCCAGTGTCTTTGTGGAAGCAAATTTACTAAAGCTTACTTTTCCGGTTCCGCCTGCTAATGCAGCGCGAATTGCAGCGCCATCCGTTTGGGACATATCAAATGTTGGCAGAAATTCAAATGAATCACCAAGGAATGTGCCTGAAATGTTCGGTGCATTCGTTCCACCAGCAAAGTTATGAATAATTGTTGCGACTGCTCCATTTGCCTTTGCATTCGCAATTTTATCAACGAATGCGATACTGCCACGAGAAATCAATGCCACTTTACCTTCTACATCAATTCCTTCAAAGTCTTTTACTTCCCCGTTTCCAGGAACAGCAACTAGGTCAAATTCTCCTTGAAGCTGTGTTGCTAAATTTTTCGCAAAAGTCGTTCCCATTAACGGAAGCTGTTTTGTTAAGTTGTAGTCGCCAACTGTAACATTCACTTCCCCGTTATACATTGTTTCAGGATTTGATGTGTTACCAACAGCAATTCCTAAACGAGCGGTTGCAGGCGTGCCCATTGTTCCACGATTTGGACCCTCGTTCCCTGTTGCAATTACTCCGATTGTTCCAGCCATCATTGCATTATTAATAGCAAATGAACCAGCATCCGTTTCAGAGTTAGCTCCCCCGCCAAGTGAAAGGTTGATAACGTCCATTTTTTCTTTTACAGCAGTTTCAATTGCTTTAACAATACCAGATGTAGCTCCACTTCCGTACGCCCCAAGAACACGGTAAGCATAAAGGTCTACTTTTGGAGCAATTCCTTTAATACCGAATTCGTTAGCTCCGATTGCTGCAATTGTTCCAGCAACATGTGTACCGTGAGAAGTATAGAATGAGCTTCCTTTTTCATTAAATTCAGGTGTCCCGACTGGACGCTCCGAAGGCAATGTTTCTGATGCATCGTCATCTGTCCGAGGCTTCGTGTAAGTTGCTGAATTCGGAATGAAGTTTTTTCCACCTTTGTAAACCCCAGCAAAATCAGGGTGATCTGCATCAATACCAGTATCTAATACTGCTACTTTTATTCCTTGTCCTTCAAGTCCTTCCTTCCAAAGCTGTTCGATGCCAAGGAAAGAATTACTTGTATTCATTCGAGCTTCTAATGGATCTTCCTTAATAAGTTCCGATGATTTCATCGTATTATCTTCTGATGCGTAAACAATTGCATCAGGTTCGATTAATGTAATTCCTTCTACTGTCAGCAGTTTCGGGAGATCATTTGCTTTCACAGTTGCCGCAAAACCGTTTAAAACAGTATCAAATGTGTATCCTTGAGTCATCTGAACTTTTTTAGTAGCTAACTCTTTTTTAACTTTTGCTTGTTGTGCTTTTACATTTGAACGAACTTCATTTGCTCGGGCATTAGAGAATTTTTGGCCTTTGACTTGGCTCATTCCTTGCTCTAGTGCCACAGGCTTTTCAGATAAATGAACGATGACTGCAACATCTTGATTGCCTGATACATTTTGTAAGCTTTCATGAAGAGTTGGACCATCTTTAGACAAGCTTAGCTGTTCAGCGATAGCCGCTTTTTGTTGAATTATACTTTCACTTTGACTATCCTGCTTGAATGGTTTCGATTCTTCAGCACTAGCACTCGACAATGGAACCAATAGAGAAAGCACCATAACAAAAGCTAGAATACTACTTAAGAACTTCGTAAACTTAAACTTTTTCAAATCTCATTTCCCCCTCCGCCTTTAATTGTCACACTTTTCAGTTTAGTGTGATATTTCCAATTTATCACAAAAGGGCTAATCATAATATCGGAATATTTAAACATTTTAAAATATTGATAATTAGTATCAGTTTATCAAATATAGATTAAATCTATCTTCCTAGTAATTTAATAAAAAAGTAGAACTTTCAAATGAGAAATGACTTACAGTAATTCATTAATTTTTTCAATTAATCCTATCAAAGCAGCAATTATAGGTATAGTCGGTGGTGTAGTTGCTTATAGAAAATTAGGAGGGCAGTAAGAGGAGTGATTGGAGGGGAAGATGGATGAACCATATAAGGAAGTATTTTCACTCCGTACCTTTGGTGAATTGCCTTTTGAGAAAATAGGGCGTCTCTTTGGGAAAAGTGCTGGATAGGCAAGGGTGACTTTTTACAGAGCGAGGAAAAAATTATCGATTATATGGAGGAGTTGGAATATGAGAGAAACTAAATGTACAATTATACAGGATGTTTAACCTCTCTATATAGATGAGGTAGTTAGCCAAGATACAAAAGAAATGATAGATTAGCATTTCGTGCATTTTTTGCCTTTTCCCCTTATTTTTCTCATCTTTTAAAGCAATTCGTATAGTCTCGCCCTTTAAGAACTCAAAATGTGCCCAACATCGACTATCTTTCTTTTGCTCAACAACTATTTTCACTTGAAACTTAATAGAGTTAATGTTTTTTAGATATTCTCTTATTTCATATGGTATTTCATCTGCCTGTATTGATTGCAATTAAAAATCCTCCTCAGAAAAGAGTTCATTATACACTTCGCCCCTGCCTTCCACTAATATTATGATAACTTAGTGAACACCTATTTCATTAAAAATCAGGCGTAAATGCATCAATTGCAACAACAATAAGATAGATTGTTTCAACAATCATAGCGACTACGCTACCAATTCTGATCAACTTGATTTGAACATCTGATAACTCGGGTATTTCTTTGTATCGCCATCGATCAAAGAAGAAATAGCTTTCCTCTGGCTGATACATGCTCCAAATACAAAAGCCATATATCGGTATGGCTAATACTATACTTATGAACAACATCTCTTCACCCCCATATAGGACTTTAATTATAATTACGATTAATTTTGCCATATGTTTCAATATTTCTGTTATTTTTTATAGAGGACAATTTACTTTTCGATACCTAAAATAAATGGGGGATTGTATGTTTTATAGGAGACTTTTGCTGCTAAGTACACTTTTACTCCTTTCTGGCTGTACAGAAGAGACGAATACTGACGAGGCAAATAAAAACGCCGTCGTTCAAGAAGGACAAACGATTCATAACATAGAGAAATTATATAAATTTATGGAAGACGCTAAAAATGGGAAGGAGGCAGAAATAAGGGTCATTCGTCATTATGGAGAGCTCTCTTACGATAATGGACAGGGCAAATTTAAAGGCTATGATGACTCAGAGAAAAATAATGAACAGGCTACCGGGAAAATTATCTATGATTTAAAAGCTGTACATGATGAAAACGCTGGAGAAAAATGGATTGAAGTACATTCAAATATGGATGATTTCGAGCAATCTGAAGATTATCCTGAAACAATGATTGACTCCCAACAGTGCGCTTATATTAGAATCGACGAAGAGATAGGTGCCTATATGTTGACAGAATGCTTTCATGCTTGGGAATATAGTTTATTACCAAAGCCAACGATAGATTGATACGAGAAGCCTACTATCAAGTGCATTGACTGTAGGCTTCTCGTCTTATTTCTTCATATATAATTTTTAAAAAGATTCCCTTTCCTTTTTCATAACAAGTGACTTTAATGTATTGCTTAATTCCTGAATACAACTAGTTGTGTTCGTCATCATTTTTAACATATTATTTTCGTCCTCCACTAAGATAATGGCCCCGTACAAAGTAAAATATAATGTTTATTTAATGAAAAGCTATCGACTAAAAACAAAATAAAGACAACACTTGAAGGAATCATTCCGAAAATAAAGCCTTTAACATACGTATTAATAGGCAAAAAGTAATTACAAACTGCTATTGCAATAACGACTAATCCAACAAATAAGATAAGAACATAATGCTCTTTGAAAGTATCAACGGTCCACAAATTAGAACAGCTAAAATTGAAATGATGGCCAAATTAATATGATGGACTTTTCGTGTATCAAAACGAATCTTTTTCTCCATTAATGTATCCCCCTAAAAAACGAATAGACATTCAGTGTATTTTTCTATTATCATAAAGTATAACTACTGCTTTTTGTAGATAAAAAATGCATATTAGAGAATGTTTTACACTTCTTAAAAACGAAGGGGGATTATTTAAATGAGTAGAATTCAACAACTTGCACCAAATTTTTATTGTATTGATACACATGATTTAAATCGGGAACAGCGTACAAGCTCCTATTTGCTTATCGATGAAAAAATTGCATTAATCGAGACTTCTGCCAGTCCGTCTATGCCGTATATCGTAGAAGGTTTAGATGAATTACATATTGCTCTAGAGGATATTCAATATGTAATTGTTACGCATATCCATTTAGACCATGCTGGAGGTTCAGGGTTATTTTTACAAAACTGCCCAAATGCTACATTCGTTGTACATCCAAGAGGTGTATCTCATATGGTTGATCCTAGTCGTCTAATTGCGAGTGCAAAGAGTGTTTATGGGACAGAGTTCGATCGTTTATTTGATCCAATTGTACCTATCGATTCTGAGCGCATTATAGAAATTGGACATGAAGAAGTACTATCTTTAGGTCAACATCAGTTAACGTTTTATCATACAGAAGGACATGCAAAACATCATGTCTCGATGCTTTATTCTGCTACGAATGGTTTGTTTGTTGGAGATACAACTGGTGTACGTTATCCAGAAATGGAGAGCGAATCAATCGATTTAATTATTCCCTCTACTTCACCGAATCAGTATGACCCAGATACAATGGAGCAATCTATTCAGCTATATGAAAAGCTCAATGCTACAGAATTGTATTTCGGTCATTTCGGTGCTTATAAAAATCCAGCTGAAGCCTACAAACAGGTGCGCTACTGGACACCATTATTTTTAGCTGAGGGGAAAAAGGCGCTAACTGTATCTAGCGATTTTAAAGAACAAGTACACTTTCTAGATACTCGCTTAAAGGAACTTTTACACAACTATTTACAGGAAAATGGCATTCCAAAAAATCATCCGGTTTATGAAACAATTCCATTCGATACAATTGTTTCGGCAATGGGAATTCTGGATTATCTAGAAAAAAAGAACACCTAATTAACAAAAATTTTTTACACGATACTGAAAAAACGTAAAGCATCGGTACTGAACCCGATGCTTTTTTAATATGATATTGGCTTTAATCTTTTTGCAAATTTAATCGTCCTGATTAAAAAGCAATTCATTATTCCTTTAAATGATCTAAGACTGATTGAAAATCCTGGCTCTCCCCTACTTGACGGAAATCTTTAAATGGGTTGCTTACTCTTTTCATTCGCTCCAGTACAGCAGGAATGGTAAAGATATCAGGTGTTAAGTGCTCATTGACCTCCTCCCAATGTAATGGCGTTGCCACTAAGCCCTTTTCATTACCACGAGTTGAATATGGAGCAATAATTGTTTTCCCTTCTGCATGCTGCACATAATCTAAATATAATTTTTGATGTCTATTCTTCTTTAAACGCTCAATCGTATACAATCCCGGTTTTTGCTCACATAAAAAACGACAAACAAATTCAGTAAATACTCGCACCTCTTCATAGGAAAATGCATTTTCAGGTAACGGTATATATAGCTGCAACCCTTTTCCTCCCGATGTTTTAACAAAAGATTGTAGCTTAAAATAATCGATAATTTCCTTTAAATCCAGTGCTCCAGTGATGGCAAGTGAAAATTGATCAACAGAAGGAGGATCTAGATCGAAGACAATCTCAGTAGGATGCTCTGTTTGCAACGTTTGGAATGGTATGTGTAGCTCTAATGCTAGCTGATTGCCTAGCCATAATAATGCTTCAAGGTTGTTACATACAAGATAATGAATTTCGTCCATCCATCCTGTTGAAACAAATTCAGGTATTTTCTCAGGACTACTTTTTTGATAAAAGCTTTCACCCGGCACTCCATGAGGAAATCGAATTAACGTAAGCGGCCTATTTCGAAGAAAAGGTAATACATACGGAGAAATCATTTGCAAATAGTGCAAGTAACCATCCTTCGTAATACCGATTTCAGGCCAAACAGGCTTATCAGGATGCGTAATCTGAACAGTATCTGGAATAGGGAAAAGTTGACGCTGCATGTGCTGCCACTGACAATCCTCTGGCAACATCTCCAGTCGAAATACTTGGAAACGCGGTTCTCGACATTTGCTTCCATCAAAATCAATACAGGCTATATCAACACAAATGGATGGCTCCAGTTCCCATATTTCATTATTCCTCTGTCCATTCGCTTGAAAAAAAGCAATGAGTGTTTTACGCTCTTCCTCTGACATTCCATGTTTAAAAATAACCAATTCAACAAGCTCGTCCTGTCGATAAACAGAGCCATGAAAATAGCCATTTCCATGATCATATTTGGTGACTATGACCGTTACATAGCGCCAATTCTTGATTTTTAACCAATGTGTAGAGCGCGTATCTCCAATCCATTTACTTGTTTTCTTTTTAGCAACCATTCCTTCCCCATTGTTTACCCTAATAGCATGCCAAAGTGGCTCACTATGCTCCACACTGCTAATCGCTTGCAAAGGGCGTGGATCCTCATAATTGATAGTCTCAGGGAGCTTTAAGGTTGTAAAAAGCTTTGAGAGTTGCTGTTTACGTGTTTTTAAATACTTATTTGTCAGCGGCTCCCCTTTATAACGCAGTAAATCAAAAGCAATATAATGAAAAGTAAAGGCTTGTGCATGCGCAGCAATAACTTCTTTGTTTTGCATCCTACCTCTTTTTTGGACAAGCGAAAAATCACTTTTAAAATCATTCGTTAAATAAACTAATTCCCCGTCAAATGTTAATGGTAAAAACGCTTTAACTTGATCGAATAAGCTCTTACAAAAATCAAGTATCTCTGGAAACAAGTGATTTAAGTTATTGCCATTTCTGCTTATTAACATTGGCTGTTCGTCCCATACTAACATACATCTAAATCCATCATATTTTGTTTCATACATCCAGTCTTCACCAATAGGTGTTTCAAGCGCTTCCGTTAATAGCATTGGTTTCATAGGAATACCTACTTTGCTTTTTACCTTCAGTTTTTGACGATTTCACTTTAAGATACATAAAAATAAGCAAAATATATCATAGTAAGAAAAACGAGGTGATACAAATGCATACAGTTTGGAAAGGCAGTATCTCATTTGGTCTTGTCAATATACCGGTAAAACTTCATGCCGCTACCGAAAATAAAGATATTAAATTACGACAGCTTCATAAAGAATGTCATACACCTATTAGCTATAAAAAGGTTTGTGAAGGCTGTAACCAAGAAGTAAAAGATGAGGATATTGTGAAGGCATATGAATATGCCAAAAATAAGTTTGTCGTATTAGATCAAGAAGAATTAGAGAGCTTGCGGAAGGAAAATGAAGATAAGGCCGTTGAAATCATTGATTTTGTGAAATTAACTGAAATCGATCCTATTTATTTTGAACGCACTTATTTTTTATCCCCTGATACGACTGGTGGAAAGGCTTATTCCCTATTACGTCAAACATTAGAGCAATCCGGAAAAATAGGCGTTGCTAAAATTATTATCCGTTCCAAAGAGCAATTAGCGATTGTCCGCGTTTATCAAAATGCTTTAGTGATGGAAACGATTCATTTCCCTGATGAAGTAAGAAGTGTTGGTGATGTTCCAAATATTCCAAGCGAACAAAACATTGTTCCAAAAGAGCTAGAAACTGCATTGATGCTAGTAGATCAATTAACAACCGAATTTAATCCTGAAAAATATACAGACGATTATCGAAATGCTTTAATGGAGCTTATAGAAGAGAAAAAAGCTACGAATACAATTTCAGCTAGCGATAAACAGCCAGTACCTGATAATGTCACGGACTTAATGACAGCACTTCAAGCTTCCTTAGAAAAAACGAAAAAGCCAGCAACACGAAAACGAGCAACGAAAACAAAGAAAAATGCTTAATTTTACACATAAAAAGCATATCCATTTTTATTGGATATGCTTTTATTAAAGAATCTCCCTTTTACTTGTTACGACCATTAGCTTGCCTCTATACATTCCATATTTCTGATAAAAATTAGGTTTGCCAATCTCCTCAAAATAACGATTCCATTTAAACATTTTTATAAATATTGAAAAAGTCGGTTTGTAATTGGACTTTTCCAAACCGATTTTTTGTAACGTAAATCTCTTTATAATTCGATAGATTCTGATGAAATAATTCGTATCTAAGAAAATAATTAAGTCGGCATTCGAAAAACTTTCTGCTACCCAGTCCTCATTATGAACACCCTCAATAATCCAAGCTTTTGTAAGAACAATATTATGCAAATAATCAACTTTTTGTGGATCGGTTCTTCTAATATCACTGGAATTTTGCCTTACCCAAACAACATTATCTAGTTCATAATAAGGAATATTTAATTGTGCTGATAATTCTTTCGCTAAAGTTGTTTTCCCACTTCCAACAGAGCCAATAATATGTATTTTTCGAGGAAATTTATTACTCAAATGAACCCTCCTATTCATTTTTTAATTTGATTATTTTTAGTTCCACCATAAGCGTGGGGTTGATTTCCGTTCCGGCTGGGCGCTTTGTTGCTGCCGCTTCGCTTTCGCTACAGAAAACATTTGTTGCTGCCGCTTCGCTTTCGCTACAGAAAACATTTGTTGTTGCTGTCGCTACGCTTTCACACAGATAAAACAATTGCTGCCGCTTCGCTTTCACACAGAGCAAAGCTTCCTGGGGCGTCGGGGCAACAGATGTTTTTTGCGCGAAAGCGTAGTGCTAACGAAGCGTCAGCGGCAGGATGTTGGTCACGAAGGCGTTATCACAGGATGTGATGCTCTTAGCCTTCGTTCCCCTGACGCTAATCCCCGAGGAGTCGCCCAGCCTCCACTCCAATCAACTTATATACATAGCATACGTTTTAATAAATATCATCTCATCTTTTAAAAAGAACTCAATTTGTGTGAATATTATATTTATTGTACAATATTCACACAAATTAAGATAAAGTTGAAGGAGCTAGATTGTATGTATCAAAATGAGTTTAGTGGAAATTTAGAGAAATATAAAGACCCTATTGATTATGATAAACTTCATGAAAATTACAACGTGGATTTATATTATATTGAGAATCTACTTAGTAAGAAAAGCGATACGATAATTGAATTAGCTTGTGGGACAGGTCGATTAGCTATTCCCCTTGCCAAGCAAGGACATGAAGTTTATGCAATTGATATTCATGAAGGGATGCTTCAGCAAGCTATTGAAAAAGCGAAAAAAGAGAATGTTGATGTACATTTTACTGTGCAAGACTGCACACAGTTTCATTTACCAATCACATCAAATTTTATTTATATGACAGGTAATTCATTTCAACATTTTTTAAGTAACGAAAGTCAAAATACTTTATTCCAATCCGTTAAAAAGCACTTACATCCAGGAGGAGAATTTGTATTCGATACGCGAAATGCCCTTCTAAGCGAGCTATCTATTGTAGATGAATATGAAGAAAACATAGTCAATAGTAAAGGTGAAAAATTAACTATTCAACATCGTGAAGAATATGATCCTATCACACAAATCTTAACTTGCCGTTCTATTAATAAGCTAGAACACTCAACTTTCGAAGATTCAATTCTACTTCGCTATACATATCCAATGGAATTGAAGAGGCTATTAGAACAAAATGGATTCGACTTGTTACACCTGTATGGATCATGGAACAAAAGTGACTTTACAAAAGATAGTATTTGTATGATTGTACATGCACGATTGAAAAAATAAGGCTACTTTCGAAAAGTTTGTTGCTATTCAACTTACGAAACAGTTTAGTTGAACTAGGATATAGGTTATTTGTGAGTTAGTTTGTAGAATGAGAGGAAGGTTAATGTAAGTATGAAGGTAATCATCTTTTTATATAATGGAGTAACTATGCTGGATGCGATTGGGCCTTATGAAGTTTTAAAGAATATGGAAGATACTGAGGTATTATTTGTCGCAGAGAAGATAGGTGAAATAAAAGCTGATTCAGGTTTTATAGACATTAATGTGAAACATAGTATCGATGATATAAAAGATGCAGATATTTTAATCATACCAGGTTCAACTATAGGGTTTATGCAGGAAATGAAAAATGGTAACGTATTGAATTGGATAAGGGAAGTAGATAAAACTACAAAATGGACAACTTCTGTATGTACAGGTTCTTTATTATTGGCTTCAGCCGGTTTGCTCAATGGATTAAAAGCAACATCACATTGGAGAGTTATCAATTTGCTTAGTAATTTTGGAGCAATTGCAACAAGAGAAAGAGTCATAGAACAGGGGAAATATATTACTGCATCAGGGGTATCTGCTGGTATTGATATGGCTTTACATTTATCTAATAAACTAGTTGGTGAAGATCAAACCAAAGCAATTCAGCTTACTATTGAATATGATCCACAGCCAATATTTAATGCTGGTAATTTTTCAAACGCAGAAGATAAAATCAAAAAAATTGCAGAGAAGAAATTATCAAAAGACGCACAAAAAGAGCTTGGATTGCTAGGTATGATTAAACACTCAAAAAATATACTTAAGTTAATGAAATAAACTTTTATCGTTACAATTAAATAGTTTAATTCTTATTCTACTAAAGCGTGCATGCTGTCATGTTGGCAGCTTTTCTTATTGCATTAAAAGGCAGATTAGTGAGGGTTAGTTGAAGAAGATAGCCAAACTAGAAGTAGCAATCTTTGAGAAACAGCCAAAAATAAAAAACCCATTTCGCAAACACAAGTTCCCCTATTCTGTTATAATGAAGAAAAAACTAGGAGCTCACTAGATGATAAACTTTCGTGAACGTATGGAGCATTACCGTATAACAGGTTTAAGCATGGTAGCTTTCGAAAAGGGAAAAATAAGTAAAGAGGATCATTTTGGTGTTCTAGAAGCAGGTACCGATAAAAAAATTAATGAGGACACCATTTTTAATGCTTGCTCAATCAGTAAGTTTCTAACAAGTATTTTAGTGATGAAATTAGTGGCACAAGGGATAGTAGATTTAGATGAAGATGTTAATAAAAAACTAGTTTCATGGAAGGTACCTGATAATCAATTGACTAAGCATAAAAAAGTTACATTACGCAACTTACTAAGTCATCAATCTGGTATTGTGGACCCTGAAGACAGTTTTATGGAACTAGAATCTTTCAACGAAATACCGTCCATGGTAGACATATTGAATGGTACAACTCCTTATTGCCCTGCTACCATTGAAGTGACCTATGAACCTGAAAGTGAATTTCACTATTCTGATGCAGGCTTTTGTCTTGTTCAATTATTGCTAGAAGATATCACGCAAAAACCTTTTTCTCATCTCATAGACAATTTTATATTTAAGCCACTGCGTATGACGAGCAGTACATTTTCTACCTCTCTTTCAACATCAAATTTAGATAATTTTGCATGTGGCCATGATCAAAATGGAGCGTTAATACCAGGGAAATATTCTATTTACCCTTATCTTGCAGCTTGTGGTATATGGACTACCCCAAGCGATTTAACAAAATTATTACTAGATGTTATGAATGCTGTCAAAGGGCAAAGTAAAATCGGCATTACATCAAAACAAACAAAAGAACTTTTCCGCCAACAGGGATGCAAGGAATGGACGGGCCTTGGCGTATTTCTAGATGGCACGGACGAGAAACTTGAATTTTCCTCGCTTGGCTGGGGTGTTGGGTTTCAATGTATGCTAGTAGCCTATCCATACCTCGAACAAGGGATTGTTCTGATGACCAATACTGATACAGGTATGCATCAAATGAAGGGTATCATGGGTGAAATCTACCATTCGCTTTACTAAGAACAGAAAAGAGGCTGATCATCAAGCCTCTTTTTTTCCTTGCACAAAGTTGTAAGGTAATAGAATCAGCAGGCTCTGCCATTTTGGTTTCAGCATAACTGAAGAGGAACTGTTGATTTTCACGGAGAGTGGCGACTCCTACGGGATGAGCTTGCACGGAAAGCGCCATCTCGGAGTGAAAATCAACCTTTTAGGATAATCATTTAGCCTCTTTCTTCACCTTATAATGCATTTGCACCATTTGCCCATAGCGTTGTGTAGTTACTAACTCCAGATCTTGATATGGATTATTATCCTTAAACAATGGTATTCCAGAGCCTAATAGGTGCGGTGTAATCGTTATGATTAATTCATCGATCAACTGTTCCTTCATAAAGGCATCGAGAATTCCCGCTCCGCCAACCATCCAAATTTTAGAGCCTTTCTGTTCCCTTAATTTTTTCGTAAAAGCTACAACATCTTCATTCACAAACTCAACATGTTCGTTTTTACCACTTAGTGACGTTGTGAATACATAACATTTCTTATCAGGATATGGAAAAGATTCGATATGCTCTACGACGTAATCATACGTTCTTTTGCCCATAATAATGGTATCGATGGATTGATACATGTCGGAATAGCCATTATCCCCTTCTCCCTCTGCCTCATCTAGCCATTGTAAATCATCATTCTCTTTCGCTATAAATCCATCCAAACTTGTCGCAATAAATAAAATAATTTCTCGTGACATATTGTCATCTCCTTTTCTCTTTTGAAAAACTCATGAACAATATTTATAATAAACATAAAACATGACAACTACTGGCATAATTAAAAGAAAAGGTGAAAAAATAAAATGTCAAAAGCAAAACGTTTATTAGATATCCTTCTATTTGTTAGTGCAAAAAAGAAATTTACTGCACAAGAAATTGCTGATGAATTCAATATATCAATTCGCACGGTTCATCGATATATTTTAGATTTAAGCGATATGGGCTTACCTATTTACGCAGAACAAGGACGAAACGGTGGCTATACTGTCCTAACGAGCAGACTACTTCCGCCTATTTTATTTACAGAAGATGAGGCAGTTTCGATTTTCTTTGCCTTCCAATCACTTCATTATTACCGTGATTTACCTTTTAATACGGAAATTAAATCCGCTTCTCATAAGCTTTATAGCTCGCTTCAGAAGGAGGCGAAGCGGAAAGTGGATAAACTTCAATCCTACATCTCGTTTTGGAATCCTAAACGGGCTATTGAAACCCCTTTATTGAAAGCCGTTTTAGAGGCAGCTTTGGAAAACAAAAATCTACATATTCACTATGAATCCAAATCAGGGACAACAACGAAACATATTCATCCAATCGGTGTGTATGCGCATGATGGGTTGTGGTATATGCCCGCCTTTGATTTTACAAAACAAAAAATATTACTGTTTCGTGTAGATCGTATTCTTTCCATCGTAGAAAGCGAAGAAAACAAAGAGGAATTTTTAAATTTGGAGGAGTGGTTTGGCAGCACATATGAAAATAAACAACCCATTCGTTTACATGTTCTATTATCCAGAGAAGGTGTACGACAATGCAAAAGTGATCCAAACCTTGAGGATTTTGTCTTCATAAAAGAAGATGGTACAGGTTATATTGATTCCATTATAGACAAAGGTGAGCTTAATTTTATTAGCCCCCTCTTCTATCGACTGGGTATGCATGCTCAAATTGTAGAACCAAAAGAGTTAATCAATATTTTACAACAGCAAGCAAAAGGCATTTTATCTATGTATCCCGAAAATGATTAATGTTATATGACGATTTTGTAAGATTGGCGTAACATTCATCGTTACTACTTTGTGGTCAATTTCCTTATACTTTGTGAGTGAGGAGGAAATAAAATGCAACCAATTGAATTAAACAAACGAATTGATACATTAGATTATTTAAGAGGATTTGCTTTATTAGGAATTATTTTAGTCAATATTCCAGGACTATTGAGGATGGAACCACCAAATACATCTGTTGATATTACGTATAATAGATTTCTAACACTATTTGTGGAAGGTAAGTTTTTCACCATCTTTTCATTTTTATTTGGTGTAGGCTTTTACATTTTCATTTCCCGTGCAATGGCTAAACATGAAAATGCCTACCTATTATTTATTAGAAGAATGATTATTTTATTGATAATCGGACTTGTACACTTTTATTTCCAACCCGGAGAAGCATTAACCATCTATGCAATATTTGGGCTAATAGCGTTACCATTTTACAAAGTTCGGAAAGAAATAAACTTGACTATCGGGCTTATACTATTAGCGGTATCAGCTTATTATGGAATCAAAATTGTTATGCCGTTCCCTCTAATTCTACTAGGTTTAGCTGCTGGGCAGTATCGAATTTTTGAAAAGATCCATGACAATCGTAAAAGATTAGTAATCATGACAGTTATTATGTTCTTTATTAGCATAGGGGGATTGCTGTATCAATGGCATTATGTACCAGAGGCAATGGTGAACTTTGATCATATGACAGAAAGTGAATTGAATGAACATGTGACAAACTTTGAAAAGTTTGCGCTAATAGGTCTTCAGTTTAGCCCATTTGTTTCAGCATTTTATGTAGGACTACTAATGCTCTTACTGCAACTGCCTTTATGCCAGGTCTTGCTTTCACCATTAAAAGACTATGGCCGCATGGCATTAACAAACTATTTAGGGCAAACAGCGCTGATTTTAATGATAGGCAATGCCTTTCATCTTATTGGCAATATTCGTTTCATCCAATCTCTTTGGATTTGCATAGGCATTTACATTTTTCAATTACTGTTTAGTAAGATTTGGCTAAGATTTTTTAAATTTGGACCAGTTGAATGGTTGTGGCGTATGGGTACTTATTGGACAGTACCTTCATTGCTTAAATCTAAGGAACGCTCTTAATGAAAATACAGCTTATTGTTTTAGAAAATGACAAACACCTAACAGAAAGTTTTTCCCATTCATAAAATGGTAGTGTACCCAATTCGCTTCTATCTTGCTCATACCTTCGGCAAGAAACGCACCCCCATCATTTAAATTTTTATTTTGGTCACTTATTCATCGAAAAAGTGACCTTTTTTCTTATCAACATACTTAAATCCATTATGTACTGCACAAGACTCCCGAGGAATGCTTTCTGTATGGAGGAAAAGTTGATGGATAACAAAAAATCAAATCAGAATAATCAAGTTCCAAAATTAGAAAACCCAGCGGCCAAACTCGCAGTGATAGGTGGCGCAATTACTATCTTGGTGATGCCATAACTACGATTGCAGCAGGATTCGCGTTAGAAGAACAACTAAACGATAGCAATAGTCATAAGACAAATCCAAAAAATGCTGCGCTAAATAAGTAATAGCTACATAAATTACCCTCCACCATTCAAAAGAATTAAATAACCCAAGTGGACAAGTAATGGCTTTCTGAGACTAACTAAAGCTTAAAATGATAGACTTTTTTGTATGAAAAACCGACAAAACCATTATAGATTTTGTCGGTTACATAGCTTATTTAGCAGCCCAAATATCAATCTCTATTTTAATGTCAGGCAGACCTAATGCACTAATATAAGCAATCGTCATAGAAGGATAAGGATTTCCAAACATTGCTTCCCATTGTTGATAGAAATCATTCCAATCTATTTCTTCTGTTGCCCAAATATTGGCTTTCACCACATTGTCTGCGTTTAGTCCCTCTGCCTCTAATATTAATTGGATGTTTTTTAATGTGTTCCTAACCTGCTCTGTTAGTGATGATGGTATTTCACCGTTACCCCCAACGCCAATTTGTCCAGATAATGCATACATTGTTGCATCCTTAGGAATTATTGTTAAATGGCTGTAATTGCCAACAGGGCTAGGTACTTGGATCGGATTTTTGCGTGTTATTTTATTATTCATAGTTAATCTCCTCTAGGTTTTATTTTTCTAAAAAAAGGCAGACTTGTCCCTTAAAAACTCAATTTTAGAAAAAAACAGCAGTCGAGAACCCAATACCCATACTTAAAAAACGTATTGATCTTTTTTTCATTTGGATTCTCCCCCTTCACCTAAAGTTGCTTTCACATTACCATATTTTTCATAAACAATCAAATTTCTAATTTGTTATTTAATAATAAAAAGTGAATTATCACTTTTTTACTATTTCGTTACACTATCATTGCTCCATCAACTTTTACTCGTTTTCTCTTTAGTAAAAATATTCAATAACCCCAATGAATAAAAAATCACACTTGTCACTATTGCACTATAAAACAACACAGAAATTGAAGCTGGACCCCATACTTTCATAAATCCCCAATTAGATCCCCCTAATAAAATTTTTGGGAGCATAATTATAAGTGTTAAAACTATTGCTACAACTAAAGAATGTATGAATAGAAAAAAAAGTCCTTTTTATATTTAAAGATACTCTAATTCGTTGTTCTTTAACAATTTTTCTCAAAGTTGTTAGCAATAAGATGCTTAAAAACATCCCAAGGCCGACAACAAAAACGCATAGAAGTGTCACCGTTTTATCCAACTTTTGGAGGTTGTCGGAATGAATATTATTAACATTTTTCCCCTCCCATAAATCCATTACACCTTGACCTATGTCCGTTGTATAGCTTGAATTCATATTGGATAATATAGCTACTCCTAATTGTTCATCAGGCTGCATAACGAAATAAGATGTAAATGTTGGATTTTCACCGGCATGGAATATATATTGTTTTTTGTCTCTCTCCATAACTCCCCATCCACTTGCGTAGTATGTATCCTTATCGAAAGGCTCTACAGATTGATCAGGGATATGCGATTCTTGAATCATTTTTTTATCAATAGAATAAATTTGGCTATTTCCTAACTGTAACTTTAACCATTTTGCTATATCATTCGTGTTACTTATCATATATCCAGCAGGTACATTTCCACGATAGATAGGCGGTGTATACTGCTGATCTCTCATAAGTCCTATTTTATAACCTGATGCCATCTCATTAGATTTAACTTGATGCAGACCAACAAATGAATCATTCATATAAATTGGCTCTAATATATGATGTTTGATATACACATCAAAGGGCTGTTTTGCTACCTTTTCAACAACGAGTCCCAAAACATCATAATTAAGCGTTGCGTACTGAAATGAGCTACCTGGTTGTCGATTTAATGGCTGATCAAGTAATTTATTTACAGTCAACTCAAGAGCATTACTTTCGTTACTTTTTGGGATATCATATATAGAGTTATAAGGTATGCCACTTGTATGATACAATAACTGACTAATAGTAATCGACTGAGGCTCACCATTATATTTTAACTTAAACCATGGGATATACTTCTGGACATCATCAGAGCGTTTTAGCAACCCTTCCCTTTCCAATTGTAGAATAGCTAGTCCTGTAAATGCTTTCGATGTGGATCCTAGTTCAAATAATGTATTAGAAGTAACTGGTGTTTTTGACTTAACATCCGCGTATCCAAAACCTTTTTCATAGACCGTTTTCCCCTTCTCTACAATTACTAACGATATCCCTGGAATTTTACTAATTGCCCTTTGCTCTTCAACAAATTGTTCAATCTTTTGAATTTTTTCATCTGAGTCTGCTTTAACTATTGTTGGCGCTAAACTATAAAATGCTACAATCATAGCAATCATAAACATATAGATTTTTAACGATGGTTTCAATTTCATTTCTCCTTTAGCTGGGTATCAAGTTATAAATTCCTTAGCAACATCGTTAACTATAACAAGCAATTAGTACTGCAACCATCGTTTTGCATGACTAAAAACATCAGAACATGACAGTTTTGTAACGTATCATTCTTTTACAGTCAATCTATGTAGACACTTTTCGTTAAAGTGGACAACCAGACAGAAATCTTGCATTATCACAAAAAGACCAGGTACTCATTATAAAAATGAGTGCTGATCTTTTTTGAATAACTGTATATTTTAGCAAATGACCAGGCTCAACATAAATTGTAGTGCCTGGTCATTATCTTTTAGCGTACTATCATATTAGAAATTCAAAATCATTGTGTTATCGATGATTTTTAATAACAACCTCAGTTACAGCTAACGCTTTCCTTGGTTTAATATTATCCATGATAATATCCGCGATATCATTAGGGTCCATTAGGTTCTTGGTTTGTTCCTCTGAAAATATCCCGTCCCAAAACTCTGTTCTCATACCACCCATGTATACTGCACATACATTAATAGATGTATCGTTTAATTCTAGTGCTAGACTCTCTGTAAACCCTTTTACACCAAATTTACTCGCACAATAAACAGATTCCGTTACTTTCCCTTCTTTACCAGCTGTAGAAACAATATTTACGATTGTTCCTTCATTACGTTCTTTCATACCTTTTAGCACTTCTTGTGTGCAAAAAATTGTGCCTTTTAGATTAATATCAATCATTTGTTGAACTGAATCTTCACTCAAGTTTTCAGCATAATCAAAATAGCCAACCCCAGCATTATTAATTAGTAATTGAATGGATCCAAATTCACCTTGTATAGATTGAATTATTTGAGCAACCATTTGTTTTGAGGAAACATCAACCTCATAAATAGAATATCCATGAGTTAAAGTTTTAGCCGTTTTTTCAAGCTTTGATTTCGTTCGCCCAAGCAAACAAACGTAATAGCCTAAACCCGAATATTTTTTAGCAAGTGCTGCACCTAATCCACTACCAGCACCAGTTATAACAACGATATTTTTACTCATATTTATCATCCTCTCTCGCAGTTAATTATACCAGAATAGGAACTCCTATCAATAAACGACCGTTGAATATTGTAATAACATCACTTTTGCCCTATTCAATTCATAAAAACTAGGTGAAGCATCGACTATAACATGTACTGTTACCCATCTCAATGGCTCATTTATTCAATTTACACATTTTTTATTGATAGCAAATTGATTAATATATCTAAAGCATTTCAATAGAACCTTCATATTATGAATATGTAATCTGTAGATTATAAATTTATTATTTTACAGGAGGGAATTTTTAATGCCTTTAACTACTGGTCCAATTGAAAATACAGGAAATCTACCAGCTAATGCAACTAGCGTCCGTGTCATAATTCTTAATCTTACTGGAGGCTTACTTACAGGGGCAGTCAGAGTTTTTAAACTTAACGGTACAAGAAAATTATTATCAACAACTTCCTTTAGCGTAGATGCGAATGCTTCTACTTCTGTAACTCCAAGTGTGGGAAATGCTACTCAATTTGAAGTTGAAATTGTTCCTAATCAAACTGGCGGATTATATAGCGTTTATGGAAGAACAGCTTCAGGTGTTCTCATTACTGCCCAAAGGTTTCTTCATTCAGAACTAACAGAGATTTTTTAATTGTAGGAACAAACCTTTAATAACTTTCTTCGTTTAAAGTAAATCAATTATGCCTCGGCATAAAATGATTTTCATTGACACAATTGTTTATCAACAACATGGAAAGTCATTCATAAAAATGAGTGACTTTTTTTATTGTTAAAGAAACTATAGATTCTGAGTTGGAATAAACGAGTGGGTAGCACATTTGTTCTTTTGGTTTTAGTACTGGATTGACGTATCTCAAACTTCGGCATCTCCTGATCAAGTCACTTAATCTTTTGGAGAGTTCCTCTCTAATTTTTATTCAATACGATGCATATACGTTCCTAATCCATCCCTACTTATATGTCAACCAACACTTTTTTGTCATTTTTTGGGTATGCAAAACATATAATATTATATTATTAATTTTCAAGGCATAATTTCATCGGATACAGAATATAATTCTGGAGGGTGTTAAATGAATACAATTAAATCTTTAATTTTCCCCCAAGACTTGACTAGACTAAATAAAACTCTACTAAAAGAGGTTTGTCATAAAATGACTCTAGAATCAACAGGTAATGTAAATGATTTAGCAAGTAGAGTTTGGGATGCTTTTGAACATATAGAAGATGATGTTTTTAAAAAGATAAGCAATAATATTTTTTCTGGACCAGTGTCTTTAGCTTGGTATCAAACTACAAATCAAAATGGTTTAACAGGACTTAAACAAAGTATTATTGATAAAATGCCCTTTAATCCTTTCGAAACAGTAATTACACCAAACAGCGAAAGTGTTCCCATTGAACCTACAATTATTGCTGCTGCGGGAATCGAAAGTTCACAAGCATATTATTTAAGGTTTATTCATAGAACTGGGGTAAATGTTGATTACTTTTTAACTAACCGTAGAGAATACATTAAACATGAAATTACGACAGTTTATATTGATGAAATTAAGGGAATATTAGAAGTACGAGCAAGTTCAACTGTTGCAAAGAAAATTATTGCTGAGTTAGCTAAAATAGTGGATATAAAATACGAATTCAAACAGTATGATTTCTTAGAGAAATATGGTGGTTCTCTTGAGCCTTTAGCTGATGTTCTTCAAGGAAAGCTTATTGATGCTACAGGAAGACCAGCAGGATTAGTAAATACATTTGAAGAGACACAAGGTCAATCAATTGTGAGTATACTTTCTGCCATTGATGAATACTATACTAATGGTGAATTGTCCGTGCTTGAGCAAAACTTAAATAGCGAGGATATTACCGGTATTTTAGAAACAACACCTTTTACTTTGTTACTTTTAAGTGGTCTTGAAACAATAGGATTAGGTAGTATTAGAGAACTAAGGGGGTTACCATTATACAATTATTTAGAACCTTACCTATCCAAACAAAAAGGATCAATACTATTTGAACATAGTGTTGGTGGCGTAGTACAAGAATATTCTATTCGAATCGGCATAACCACGAAGACATTTAAATTCAATGTATTTGCGTCTGAACATGTATTGGATTATATTAGAGAAAAGTTGATTTAACAAATTTATTCTGCGAGGTAAAATGTGTGAGCAATTTAAAGCCATGGGAAATTTCTCAAAAAATAGATAATGCACTACAAGCAATTGCTATAAGTGAAATTAGTAAATTTTACCATAGTTATATTGCAAAAATAACTAACTTACCTCTTGGAGTAGTTATTGATAAATTAGCTGAACTAGAAAAACAGGAAGCGCTTGTTATAAAATTAGAGTTCCATTGCGAAGAATGCAGTAG
This sequence comes from Lysinibacillus sp. FJAT-14222, assembly GCF_001278875.1. Classification (NCBI taxonomy): domain Bacteria; kingdom Bacillati; phylum Bacillota; class Bacilli; order Caryophanales; family Bacillaceae; genus Lysinibacillus; species Lysinibacillus sp. FJAT-14222. The sequence goes on from NZ_LIYL01000002.1 coordinate 95,445, forward strand.
AAGTATATTAACTGCTAATAAATATGATCTGGGAAATATTGATTCCATTACTTGTAAGTATTGTGGTACAGAAAACTGTTTTGATCCTTTAAACGCTATTCCAATAATTGAATTAAGTGAGGATTTTAAACAAAGTTTTTCAAAAAAAAAAATAATAACAAAAGGGCTAATGTCGGGTTAAGTAAACAAAATAAACCTGAGAGTTTAAGAGAAATTATAGATATTTTAGCAAAAGAAAATTCTAGTCAATTATTAGATAAAGTTTCAAAAATTGGGCAAGTAACTATTTTTTTAGGAGATGGTTATATGGGTGAATCTAGTAAATATGGTGGTTTAACTTTTGGAGAAAACAATGGTAATATAACTATTGAAAACAATGGTACACTAAATCAAGGGATAGCTTGCCAATCTGATGATATGATCAATGCTTTACGACAGCTTCACGAGGAAATTCAACACCTATCAGATGAACAACGAGATATTGCAGAAGCAAATTTCGAACTACTTCAAACTTATATAAACAAAGGTGATAAAGAGAAAGCTAAGAAACCATTAGAGAAATTAAGTAGTTTACTAGGTGTTATTAGCTCTATTGTATCGATCGCTTCTGCCCTAGGACTTGGAATCCCTTTAAAATAATAATTCAATTAAAGACCAAAATTAGTCTGCACCCCAATTGTTAGTCACATCTAACAATTGGAGGTGCAGTTTTATATTTGTATCCCCTAAAACCTTGATATATAAGCGTTTGTAAGACTATCTAAATATATTGTGTTCATAAATGCATATAAATTATAAAGGTTTATCAATTTTTAAGAACGTGGACATAAAAGCTTTTAAAAATGACAGTTTACTTTAGTGACCTTCATTTATGGTATTAAAGGTAAATCAATTGAGGTACATTTTGGGTAGTAAAATATGATGTTTTGTACCCCACTAAAATGAAACTTTTTGTAACTAATGCCGGGCGAGTGTATGTAATCTTTACCTTAAGTAATCACTTAATTTAAAGAAAATTAAGTAAAAGTCACTCATTATTTTTCACTTTGAGTGACTTTTTAATAATAAGTAATCTGCGAATACCTATTAAGCGTAGTTTTATTATTTTAATAGTAACAAAAAAGCAGCTATCAATTGATTTCATCAGCCGTTTCCAATATTGATTCTATTATTACCTCGGGTTGGTCATACATTACGGAGTGACTACTATTTGGAACTAAAACGAATTTACTATTAGTGGATAAATTGGTCAATCGTTTTTGAGAATCCTTCCATTTCTTGTTAAGGTCACTCGCCTCTTGTTCTGAGAACCCTAATTCTACGGCCATTAATTCTACATCAATTGGTGTGACAATCGTTAAAGGCTTATCACCTAAAGATTGAGTGTCTTTCAGTAATTTTTCAGAGACTTTTATTTCCTTAATTTCTTCACCTAATACTTTAAAAAACGGAGCGTCCCAATGGACATTTATATATTTTTCTGCGGAAATGTAATCAGGTATAGAATCTGAAAACATATTTTTTCCTATTAGTCGTACTATTCCAATTTGAGATAAGATACGATTCATAGTTTGGTCTTGTGTCTCGAAAAACTTGTTATTATATTCTGTAGCTTGTTCTGAAAAATATTCATTTCTTGAATCAACAAGAACTAATCCAGATACCTTTTCTGGGTATCTGTCTGCAAAGAGACGAGAATAAATCCCGCCAACAGAATGACCAACTAATATTACAGGTGTGTCAATTTTAGAAGATTCGAGAATTTTACTTAAATCTTCAATCGTAGTGTCGACAGAAAATCCATTGGGAGAAGGGTCACTCCATCCATATCCTGCTCGGTCATATGTTATTACTTGGGTATGCTTTGATAATTCTTGCTGAACATTTGACCAATCATAAGACCAAGAACCTGTTCCTGTTTCAATTACAACAGGTGGTAGATTCGTTTTGATTCCTTGGATATTCATATGTATTTCTCTATTTCCAACATCAACCATCTGTCCATCTGGTGGGAATTTGTTTTTAACATTTTTATAACTGATTAATTCATAAAGAAATCCCGCGATCAATGTAAGTGAGACGACAGTAATAAAAACCAATCCTATCAGCTTCAATTTTCTAAACAGTTTGATAATAATCGAATATTTAATCTTCAAACTACCACATCCTTTCACTAACTCTTTAACACTTGCGACCGTTTGTCTGTTAAATTGTACTATAAATCAATATCATTTATTCTAACATTCAGAATTTTTAAAATAGTTATTTATTTCATTAACGGAAAAGCAGCCTAATGAAGAGCATAACCAATTCTGAGCTGTAGCGTGTGACGACGCTGCGGCTTTTTCTATGTTATAATTTACATATAATACATAATGAGGTAACTGAATGGACTTACTAAAAGATGAGGTAACTAAATGGACTTACTAAAAGCTTTTGCATCTGGTGGATTAAGCGTGCTATATATCATACTGCCAGTAATAATACTAATGGCTGTTGAAATCGGATGTATCGTTGTTTTTTCGTCAATTTTTGAAAAACTACTCCCCAACAAAATTTATAAATCCCTTCTAGTCTGCGTGGCTCTAGTTATTTTTTACATTTGGGCTGTGCCAATGGATTTGGGATTTTTAAATTTTTTTAGAGCGATGTTTTAATCGCTCTTTTTTAGTTTAATCCTTAAAGTGTGCATTAACTTTTAGGATTATCTGCAACTCGTTCCCAACGATTAATCCCCATCGTAAAGAAGAAATAACATGTTAAATAAATTAAGTGACACTATTTATTAATTATCAAATCAAGATGATAGAGAACGACCAACATTAGGATTGGTGTGTGGTGACCAATATAGTCTAATTATAGATTCTGGCTTACGCAATTCTCTTAACTTTAGCAACTACTGGTATGCGTAAGGGTGAATTAGCAGCTCTAACTTGGAAAGATATAGATTTCGAAAGCAAAATAATTGCTATAACTAAAACACGCGATGAATATGGAATCCCAAAACTCGTAATAGCATTCGCACTATCCATATGAGTGCTGAACTAGCAGAGCAATTAGAAGGTTTTAAATCTTGGTGTGTGGAATCAAAGAAAGTATATGGTAGCCAATTAGAAGATGGTGATTATGTATGTATTACTGCGAACCTTGAACCAATAAGTAGTAGTTACATTGTGCAAATGTTCAATGCTATAAAAAATGAGCATCAAATCGAATGGTTTTCTGCCCATATATTGAGACACACTTTTTTGAGTATTTTAATTGCAGAAGGCGCTGCTATTACAACAGTGGCAAAAACAATTGGAGATACACCTGAAATGGTGATGAAAGCATATGCACATTCACTTGATGATGAAGAATTAAAAGCTACTAAAATTCTTTCATCCTTAATAAAACTCAAGTGAATCTATTTTTTATCCAAATTTGGGGTACAAAGTGTTTTTGTACCCCTAAAACCTTGATATATAAGCGTTTGTAAAACTATCTAAATATATTGTGTTCATAAAGATAATCATAGGAAAGATCGACGAACAAATACTCATGCTCGTTAATAGCAATCGAAAATGTCCTTGTAATTTCCCCTGTTTCAATATCTCGATAAAGCTCTGAAATTTCCCCGCTTTGATCGTTACGCATTTTAATGATTGTTTGTAAGAAGTATGGACGCCAACTCCAGTTTTTATTGATGGCTCTTGGCTGCAACTCCCACTGACCATCTATTCGCATCACGTTTGGGGATAGTTGGAAGCCATCTTCATTACAAATATATAATCGGAAAGAATAACTATCCAATAGCTGTGCCAAATGCTCTAAATGTGTGATGTTGTCACTAGAAGGTTTAACACGATGGACAATTGCTTCTAGCTCTTCTCGCAATTTTTTCAGCTCAAAATATTGCACCTCTAGCATTTTCTTTTCAGAGGTAATAAATTGCTGGCACTCCTCCTTAAAACGCTCTTTTAAAATATCCTTTTCTACAAATGTCATTGCAGGATTTGCCAAGTACCGTCCTTGATAGAAGCGGCCTCCATTTTTCCAGGCAAACTGTAATTGATAAACAGTTTCGATTCCTTCAAATAAGAGGTTTGCGCCAATTTTATAAGCAAGGCTACCTATTGCTGATATCATATCTGACTGTGCAGACCAAGAATCATAATTTAAATCTTTAATATTGACCTTTAAAATTTGTGGGGATAATAGTGCAATGTGCTCTAAATGACTCTCCGCTCCCACTTCTTGAACGGCAATTTTCATACCGAAAGTCGTAAAATAACGTAGCGCATGATGCAACTTATGAATGTCTCCTAGAAAACGATGCTCAGAAACTACTAATACAATACGATGTAAATCTTCTTCACTGATATATTGTTGAATAATATTAAAGTGACTTTCTCCAAAATCCTGCATCAGCAAGTTCGGATTACTCGGAATATAAATATCAATATCTGGTGCGATTTCTTCTATTTTTTCTAATGCAGCATGTAGAATTTTATGTTCCATGTCAATACGATATTCTTCTGGAATATCTTCATTATTCACAAAATCTTTTAAATTAATTTGTTGACCCTCAATTTGTAACTGTCCGGAAATTTCGTAGGCAATCACCGTATGCGCATCCGCGCTAAATATAGGTTGAAAATACCCATGTAATTGATCTAAATTTGTTAACACTTCAATTGCGTCCATTGTAGAAACCTCCATACATGATGTTATTCAAGAATAACATTACATTCACAGCTCATTACATGAAAAAAGCTCTCTGACTGTATAATAATTTGTTTAAAGTAAATTGGCAACTTCACATGGCGTAATTTTATGGAAAAAATCTGTTTTAAAATTTAACAAACTTCCACCTAATAGTTGCTAAAACTAATCAGACCACAATAAATCCTTTACAGGTTCTCTGCACACCCCTGACACTAGAATTACCTTTATTTGATGCAAAGCGAAGTTATTTTTATCTGATAACACACTAATACATTAAAACACATGGCTATACCTATCCGCATTTTTCTGACAATTCATCACTAATAACGACTTTTTCGTATAATAGGTTGCTTAGGCCCACTTATTTTATATGCATCACACTAAAACATGTATTCGCTGAATTTTTCATGTATTGCTGTGTAAAAAAACTTCGTCAGAATTCCTTTATCACTATAACTTATGCAACTATTTAAAGCGACTGCCGTGATAACTAGAGATTTTCATCCCATTTCCTTCAATTATTCAGTCGTTCACCATTACTTTAGATGATTTTATTTTTATGTTGGCGCTTCCCCTACTACTTATAGTAAAAAAAAGCAGTATTCCTAAGGAGAGATTATATCCAACAGGAATACTGCTCATGACTATTCTGACATAAAGAAATACCAAATAATTGCGATTGCAATTAATGATAAGACTACAGCAATTGTTACACGAAGCGGTGAAATTGGAGCATCCCCACCTACTTGACCCGTTTGTCCATTTACCATAAATTGGTAAATTTTCTCTTTGTAGCGGAATGAAGAAAGCCAGATTGGTAACATAAGATACTTGTATGTAATATCATCATGTGTTGTAGAGAAACGTAAATTGGATACAACATCTGCATTCTTTTCCCAACGGACTTTTGAAGTAATCTGCGCACTTAGATGATCATGAATTTCTCTCTTTGCTTGGCTCCACCCGTCCTGCAAACCAATACTATAACGTTCTGATAAAAAACCAGTTACATATTCTGGCTTATAGGCTTTATTATTGAGTAAATTAAATGGCTCTATTTTCCGCATCATATTCCGATCATAACGTGTTGTCGCACTTATTAAATAATCGTCAATAAATTCCTGGTAAAAACCACTTGTGGAATACCAATCTGTTTCAGTTCGGGTATTTCCATCTTTATCTGTAACTGTGCGATGTCTACCGTATTTTGCGGAATACCTTGAGCTTGTTTTAGTGTCAAAAGTCCAATAAGGAAGATAAACCCCTTTAAACGAATCAGGCTTTGCACTATTTTTTGCTGCTTTCGGCGTAAACCATCTTCCCTTAATCCATCGTTGGAAATTATCGCCCGCTTGCTTATCTGTTATTTCAAATGCACATACCCCGTTTGGTGCTAGTGTGTTTTCAGCACTTGCTTCCATAACCTGATTATAGCCACAGTATGGACAGCTATCGGCTACCTGTAACGCATCATAAATCGTTTCTGCCGCACAGGCTTTACAAATAACTGTTTTTTTCTCAACACCCCAATTAAAATTCCCACGTTCTTCAGCCTTTGCAAAATCCATTTCCTGGGCAATTTTTTCTTCTTGCTCTTCTGGGGTTGCAATTTCAGTCTCATAGCCACAATAAGGACATGATAGCTTTCCAGTTGCTGGGTTAAACTCAATGGATGCACTACATGATGGACACTCAGCGTCGAAATCAAGCTTTACTTGTTTGACATTTTCAGCATCTTGCGTTGTCATCACTAGTCATCTCCTTACTTAACGTCATTTTCATCAAACACATCGCCACACTCTGGACAGAATTTTGGTGGGGTCGCAGGATTTTCTGGCTCCCAACCACATTTATCGCAAACATATTGTAATGCTTCTGAAGGTTTTTTAGCACCACATTCGCTACAGAATTTACCTTTGTTGACAGTACCACATGTACATGTCCAGCCCTCTTCGGCAGGTTTTGCTATGCCACAGTTTGAGCAGAATTTACCAGTGTTTTCATTACCACAAGCACATTTCCATGTACTTGAAGTCGCCGCTGTTTGTCCTTGCTGAGCCGTCTGTTTATTTTGCTCATTCATTTGGTAAAGCTGTCCTGCATTAACACCGCCTGCTTGTGTTGCCATGTTCATTCCCATAAATCCTGCCATTGCTCCACCATCATTGTTTGCAGCTGCAATCATTGCTTCCGCCTGAGCGCCTGTTAAATTAGCCGCAGCCATACCTGGATCACGCATAACAGCATTTCGTTGCAATTGTTTAATCATTGCTTCATCTTCTTCAGATGCTTTTAAAGAACTAATGCCAAAGGATACAACCGCTAAGCCACGAGTTGCAAGCCACTTCTCTGATAACACTTTATTAAGGGCATCCGCCAGTGCAACTGTATGTGCAGGAATTTCGCTATAGCGTACCCCACTTGCTGAAATCTGTGCGAAAGCTGGCTGTAACGCAGTCATCAACTCCGTTTTTAATTGGCTATCGATTGCATCTCGTGTAAACTCGCGCTCTATGTTTCCACAAACATTTGTATAAAATAATAATGGATCGACAATTTTATATGAATATTCGCCATGACAACGTATGGCAATATCAATATCTAGGCCGATATTACGGTCGATTACACGGAATGGAATCGGTGCTGGTGTCCCATATTTATTGCCTACAATTTCTTTTTTATTAAAATAGTACACACGCTGATCTTTTGCAAGCTCTCCCCCAAAAGTGAAGCGTTTACCGATCTGCTTGAATGTTTCCGTAATGCCTTCGGACAAATCATTGCCATACATAATCGAAGGCTCTGTTGATGTATCGTAAACATACTCACCAGACTCCGCTGAGAACTCGACCACTTTCCCTTGCTCGACAATCATCATACATTGACCTTCATTTATAGCAATAATGGAGCCATTACTAATAATATTGTCATTGCCTTTATTTGATCCTCGTTTAGAAGTACGTTTAACACCCTTTTCTACAAGAACATCCGCTGTGAGTGACTCACAATAGAAATATTCACGCCATTGATCTTCTAGAACGCCCGCTAAAGCGCCGACTCCTGCTTTTAATAAACCCATATTTATTCCCACCTTCAACTATATACTTAAGTCTTATTTTATCACTTAAAATAATCTAATCATTATGTAGTACGCATAAAAAGGACAATTTGTTTCATTTTTTTTAACTTCTCTATAAAAAAGAGATAGCTCCATAGGAACTACCTCTCTTGTATTTAGTACTATATTTTTTTTAGTGGATCATATCGTTTCTTAAGAAAATGCAGAAATAGCAACAAGTATCCAGGCAACAATAAATAACAGACCGCCGATTGGTGTAATCGCTCCAAGCTTTTTAACACCTGTAACGGCTAATACATATAAACTACCGGAGAAAAACACAATACCTGCCAACATTAAATAACCTGCCCAGGAAAGCATACTAGATGCTCCTAAAAGGGCATCACTCGATAAAATACCAAGTCCCAGTATACCTAGTGAATGATACATATGATATTGCACCGCAGTTTCCCAAATAGCCGCATAGTGTGGTGACGCAAATTTATCTTTTAGTGCATGAGCCCCAAAAGCACCTAGCACTACACCAAGACAAGCCATAATTGCCCCTAAAGCTAATAAAATTTCCATATATACTTCTCCTATTTCGTTTCACATGCGATTTCTTTATATTTCGCATCCCATGCTGGATCAATTTTACTTAGGGATACCGGACGTAACGTATCTTTGTGCGCTAGAATATGTACTGACTGAGCAGTTGCCGCAATCGTGCCATCTTCATGTAAAATTTCATAGCCATATGTTGTACGTAGACGATCGTGCTTTTCCACCCATGTACGTACCGTCGCCACTTGGCCATAATGCATAGCCGCCTTATAAGAAATGGATAAATCCATCACTGGCGATACATAACCCTCTTTTTCTAATTCCGCATACTCAAAGCCTGCATCATTTACTAGCTGGGAGCGTCCAATCTCCATCCAAATAATATAGTTCGCATGATACACCACACCCATTTGGTCGGTCTCAGCATATCGAATTTCTATTTGTTTCTCACTTACAAACATTTTCTTCACCTCGTCATTCATTATAGCGTAAAAATATTGATTTAGTGGGGTTTTTGCTCTACTGATTTTTGTGAGATGAAAAATAATGACTCCATTAATAGTGATACTTAATTAAAGTTCAAATTTATTCAATATATTCCTTTACACCATATAAACTCATATAAACTCTTTTAATTGGGGTACTTTCTGGGGTACCGTTATTTTAAACAAAAGATACAAAAGCATTGAGCAGGTGCAACAATACAAAATCTTCAGGGCTCAAGCCGCTTCATACATTTTTATTGTTTCCATTGTCCTGTTGACAGGGAGCAGTTCACAAACGCTGCAGCTTTTTAATTTTCACTTCTCAAAATTTCATAATCTCATTTAAATAAAGAGATTATTGCTATAATCCATACTCCTATCACAAGTAATAAAAACCACCAGCCCATAAACGTTTATGATTTGTTAGTACTTCATAACATATATATTTACCCTTTAATATGTTCATTTCTAAAAAAACCAATAATTGAAATAATCATACCTATAACAGATACAATTAAACCTAAAATAGTGCCCTGTGAATATCCAAGTCCATTTGAATTGAATGCTATTTCTATAGTTAACCCAAAAAGAATTATTGCAACACCAAAATGCAAAGTCTTCAATTTTCAACACCTCCACATGTCTTAAAAACGAACTAACCACCTTTACTGATACTACCTTATTATACAATATATTCAAAATTTCATCTTTTGTATTGTTCTGTGGAACTTGGAATGTTGTCCTCGTAATACAGCCCTTCTCTGTTTAATTCTTTTCCATTTCAATTGCAATTTCTCAGACCAATAAGCGCATTTGCTGTTTAATTTACGTTCAAATATATCGCTATCAGGGTTGTAATAAATTACAGGTGTTGTTGGCCCACTTTTGGACTCGATAAGTACCAAAGTCCACGTTTCGAATTGTACCATTTCATTTTGAGCTTCCATTAAAATCTTCATCGCGTACTGCACAATATCTTTCGATTAATCATACTCATATTGTTCAATAAAATTAAGGAATTCTCTGCTTTGATTCAAGATGCCATTTTAAAATAGAATTTATTAAAAGTCACTCATTATTTTTCAAATGAGTGACTTTTTAAACGTTCTATTATAATTTCTTCCACCTGGTTTTTTAAGCCTGATTTGTGTAACGAAACACTTCAATATCAATTCTTTTATTTAGAATTTTAGAATTTATTAAAGGAAAAAAAGTCACTCATTTTATTTATGAGTGACTCAGACTGTCGACAAAAGAAAACGTCTCTATATGAAAGCTAATTACTATTGTTTATACCTTTGAAAGCTTCAGTTTGTTCCTTAATTCCTTTTTCTGCAGCAAATCTTTCAATACTAGATGCACCAAAGAATCCAACAATCCCATCTACTCTATCAATAATATAAGCAGCATCTCCCGGCTCTGCAATTGGACCTCCATGGCAAATTGCTAATATATCAGGATTTATAGACTTACCAGCATTAACAATTTTTTGGATTCGATCGACACAGTCGTCTAAAGTTAAGGCAGTTTGTGCACCAATAGTACCTTTTGTTGTTAATCCGATACGAAAAACATATACATTTCTTAAAAAATGTAAACATCTCTACTGTGACACAACTTTTATCTTCCGACTTTCGTTTTTGTGTCTTCCTTATTCTCCGAGTCTGATTTCGCCGAAGCTACTGCCATTTAGTATGACTCTCAAAGGCTTAAATTCCGCAGTATCGTTGTTAACATTTTTATATTTGTATATATTTTTCTTGTTCACACGAAGGCGCAACCCTTCATGCAGTCTTTCTCTCACGAGTAGACCTCTTATGCTTTCACATAAGCGCAGACTATATCTTCATCTTATCTTCTAATAAGAGCCACATTTTTCTTCCGCCATTCGCTTGCGGTTTTACTCTCCCTCAAGGAGATAGTCGTTGAACGTCTTCCTTGTCTCATTAGAGATTTAGGAGTTCGCTGCTAAACATCCATTGCCAAAGCACTTAGCGCTACCGTTTTCCGTTGTCACGACGACCCTTTACGGACACTGAGTAATTTTTTTCAGCTTATGCCATCCTTGTTGTTTTTTTTGCTTTCGCACCGTTACGTCTGCCGTTTCCAGCTCCGCTTTGGTCACAAGGCTTTAGGAGTTAAAAGCAATTAACGTGGAGTTCGCACCAATCGCTTGATACGAAGGGTATTCTGTTATAAATCTATGCTTCTATACAGATTTGTATAGTTTGTCTAAATTTGTCGTAACAGTTTAGTTACCCATGTGAGCCACTAAAATATCTGCACCCGCTTCAGCCATTTTCTTTGCTTGCTCTTCATCGAAGACATATGGAGTAGTTAACATATCTAATTCATGTGCTTTTCTTATCATATCTACTTCTAAATCATAGCCCATTCCTGTTTCCTCTAGATTTTGACGAAAAACACCGTCAATTAAACCAACTGTAGGAAAGTTTTGGACGCCACTAAACCCTTGATCTTTCAGCTGCTTTAAGAAAACTTCCATCACTTTAAAAGGATCTGTTCCATTAACACCAGCTAGAACTGGAGTATCTTTTACAACGGGTAATACCTCATTACCCATTTCAACAACTATTTGATTAGCATCACCATAAGATAATAAACCAGCTAGTGAGCCACGACCAGCCATTCTATAACGACCTGAATTATAAACAATCAACATGTCGGCTCCACCAGCTTCACTACTTTTAGCTGTAATTCCTGTACCAGCGCCAACGCCTACAAGAATATTTCCTTTATTGATTTCTTCTTTAAAACGATTCAATATTTCTTGTCTCTGTAACATTATCATTTTCCCTCTCTTTATTTTCTATTAATTCAATTAATTTTTCCGCTGCAGCTAATGCAAACTCTTCACTATTTATATCCGTATTGATTTCTATCATTTCTACTTTACTTTGGTCAACATTTTCTCTTAATGTATCAAATAACATTCTGTCTTCCTCTAAACCGTAGAAAGGCTGCCCTTCAACATCAAGACCTGATAGCCCTTTTAGCGGTAAAAATAACGCCGTGTAGCCATTAGCTAAAGATAATTTTTCTGCAATTACTTCACCTATTTGTTTGTTCTCTTCAACGGATGTGCGCATTAAAGTAACTGTTGGATTATGCTTATAAAATTTTCGTCCTTTAAATTTATTAGGGACAGAATCAAATGGACCAAAGTTAACCATGTCTATTGCACCCACCGACACAACTTGAGGAATCTGTTTTTTTGAAGCTGCTTCTAAACGATGCGGGCCAGCTTTCAATACACCCCCAATTAATTCATCAGCCCATTCTGTGGTCGTAATGTCAAGGACACCATCTATAAATCCGTTAGCTATTAAATTCTCCATTGTACGACCACCAACACCTGTTGCATGGAAAATTAATACCTCATATCCTTTAGCTTCTAAGAAATCTTTAGCCTGATTGATACAAGGTGTTGTCAGCCCAAACATCGTTGCAGCAATAAGAGGCTTTTTTTTCACGATCGTTTTATTTTCAAAGTTAAGCATACCTGCTATCGCAAATACTGCATTCGTAAATATTTTTGTCGAAATTACATTTAATCCAGCAACATCTACTACTGAAGGAATCATAATAATGTCACTAGTTCCTACATATGGCTCCGTATTACCAGAAGCGACAGTTGAAACCATCACTTTAGGAACACCTATTGGTAATGCTCTCATACCAGTTGTTACGATAGATGATCCTCCAGTACCTCCAAAGGAAAGTACACCGTCAAATTTACCTTCTTCATACAGTTTCGGCAAAAGCAATTCCATCCCTTTTGCAAGAACTGCTGTTGCATTTGCGCGATCTCTTTTTGCAGCAATTTCCTGTATATTCTCTTCAGCTGCAGCCGCTACTTCAGCATTTGATACGTCAGGCTCAAACGTTGGGTTAAAAACACCTGTATGAATCGTGAAAGTATTGAAACCTAACGATTCTATCAACTCTTTTACATATAAATATTCTTTTCCTTTTGAATCAAATGTTCCAGCCAAAGCAATTGTTTTCATATCAACTCTCTCCCTTCTTGATCTTTAAAACATCAAATAATCACTTAAGAAAGCGGTATCATTTATTACTCCATTCCATAATAACGTTTTCTTTCGGGAGAGTTAATGTGTTTATGTTCTAAAAACTTGTCTCTTTGTTATATTATCAATTATGCCTTGGCATAATTGCGTCTGGAATCGGCTTTGTGCTTGCACAAAGAACTCCTTTCCGATTCCATGACATCCGCCGGAGGCTTTAGGCCAACACGAAGTTGGTCACTCAGTCGTGTGTTGCTGTCGCTTCGCTTTCGCACAGATAAATTGCCACAGGACGTGGCGTTCTTAGACTGAGTTCCTCTATTTCAGCGGGTGTCCAAACACCTGCTGAAAGAAGTTAAATAGTTTTTAGGTGACACACCTTTATATTTTTTAAATATTTTACTAAATTGAGTATAGTCTGGATAACCTACCATTTCTGCGATATTATTTAACGGTATTTTTTCCAATTTTAGTATTTCAATTGCACGATTAAGCCGAAAATTAATAAGATATTGTGTAAATGAGACACCCATCTCTTTTTTAAATAAAGTGCTTAAATAAGAACGAGACAAATTTAATATTTCTGCTACTTCATTCAATGAAATTTCATCCATATAATGTAAATTGATGTATTTTTTTATAAAATTAATATAATCATCTTGACTTCCCAAACCATCAGTAATTTTACTGATTAATTCATCGAACTGAAAATCGTTCGTTTGCTTAAAGGATTTCGTAATATGTATGAGAGCCTGTTCATTGGGAATCCTTTCAAAAACAGAACCTCCGATATAACCCATAATCGTAGTATCATCATACATATATTGAACATCTATTGGTTTATTAACCGGGCCTCCATAAATCATTTTAATGATGTTAGGATTCAGTTCATTACATTTATTAAATATATTCACTGCCATCCTTTTGGCAGCCTGTAAAGATAAAATCTTTTTAGCACCTAATGATCCACCATTCGTTAAACCTAAGTGAACACAAATAATATCTGCATCAGCTTCTACCATCCTTATAGCTTGCTCCTCGTTAAATACAAAAGCTACAGTAAACAATCCCTTTTCACTAGCGAGACGAATAGCTTCTACCTCTTTATCATAAGAAATACCTTGTTCTTCTAATGCTTCTCTAAAAAGCCCATCTACTAGACCAATACTTGGATAATTATTAATGCCTGCAAAGCCTTTTTTCTTAATTAAATCGATGTAGTTATCTAGATCAATTGTTGGATCTGTTGCACATAAACCAAAACAAACAGGAATTTTTTTTATCATAGGAATGATCTCTTTACATGCAAAATCCATGACAACTTCATTACTATTTGCATACGGTAAAAAACCAGCTAATGAACTTACCCCCATTAATCTGAATCGTCCTGAATTTAGAGCCAAAATAAAGTCAGCGCCACCTTGTTCTGCGTATTTAGCTGTCATTCCAGAACCAGCGGCAACGCCTAAAATATATCTATTTTTAGTAATTTGTTTTTTAATATAATTTTTTATTTCATACTTCTTATCTTGCATTTCCTCCATATAATTTTCACCTCTACTACTACATTGTTTAGTCTTCAGTAAACCGTTCACCCTTTTAGTGTAATGTACATTATCCCTTAAACAAAAGCTATAAATGTCTACTAGTCTCTACTGATTTTATAAGGTGAAGTAAATATACTTGTATTGTGATTATCAATATTTTCCTTAATCAGTTGTTTAGTCTAGCCTTCAGGACAAAAAAAACACCCTTTTTAATCAGAATGTTTTTCTAAAATTTATTATTTGGAATATCTAAAACACAAGAAAATGTACCGACAATTTTCAGTCTCAAAGCTTAAATCTCCCATAATCTTTTTACATCGACCAATTCTTGCCCATCAAATTCCATTCTGTATATGTCTGGCTTTGTTGTATGTAGTAAAAAGTTCAAATCATATCTACTATCATAAAACCCCATCATTAAAGTCATAACAGCCCCATGTGTGCCAATTACTACTTTCTGTCCTTGATAGGTGTTTAATAATTCTTTCAGGACTTTTATAGCACGTTTCTGGCAGTCAGCATTTGACTCCCCTCCCTTTAAAGCATAAGCTGGGTCAGAAAATGACTTTTCTAATAAAGGGAATAATTCCTTGTCAGAAATTCGCTTATCTCCAGCAATAAATATTTGCTCTTTAAGATCTTCAAATACAATTACCTTTTCTATTTAATTAGCTACTTTCTGAACAGTTAGGATTGAACGACTATACGGGCTTGAAATAACAGCATCAATGCCCTCTTTTTGTAGAATATTAGTTATTCGTTGAGTGTCTAATCTACCTTTTTCAGTTAATTCTCTAGTTCTCTCATTTCCGTCTTTTGGTGAATCACCGTGTCGCACCATATAAATGAATGTTTTCATAATGCCTCCTATTGTGCTTGAGTTTTTGACCTAAACCATTTACGTGACGAAGCTAAAAATCGATATTGCTCGGAAGAGTTTCTACTGTTCATCCACTGATATTGGTAAGACTGTAGAATATTTAACTTCTCTTAAAGATAAGTTAGTTTGAATGCGGGATATGCCAAGCCTATTTAATTTTCTTATAAAGCTATTTAATTCTTTTCGATCCCTAATAACAACCTTTAAAAGATAATCATACTCTCCCGTTAAACAATGACATTCTAATATTTCTGTCATTGTTTTTAAGGTATTTTCCAAAGCTTCTAATTCCTTCGCTTGGTGAATATTTGTACTCATGAAAACATAGCAGAGTAAATCGAATCCCAGTTTCTCATGATTTAAAATGGCAACTTGTTTATCAATAAATCCTTCACTTTCTAATCGTTTTATCCTTGTATGTGTCGCTGGTGGGGATAAATTCACCCGTCTCGCTAGTTCTGCATTACTGATCTGAACTTCTCTCTGCAAGATATCTAATATTTGAGTATCCACACTATCTAATAATCTTCTTTCGAAATCTCTCATGCTATTCTCTCCTTTTTTTATTCGAAATTTCAGCTACATTTGACAATCATTATTAATTTTATTCTGTAAAATCCTTTTATTCTTACTATTATTTTGATTTTTATTCATTATACAAAATATTACACTGCCAAATAAGCAAAAATGTTATGATTCTTTTATCAAAACTCGATTGTACATATAAGAATCCAAGGAGAGATAGTGATTTGAAGAATATCTATGTTCTATTAATGCTTTTAACCAGTTTACTTTGGGGAGGCAATTTTGTAGTTGCCAAATCGCTTGTTGAGCATGCCTCTCCCTTAACATTGACGAGCTTAAGATGGCTCATTGCCGTCGCCGTACTTCTTCCTATGGTATGGTGGAAAGAAAAAAGATTGCTTCCCTCTCGAGATGCCCTTCTCCCTTTATTGTTAATGGGCATTACAGGTGTGGTATTGTTCAATATTTTTCAATTTTTAGCATTGGAAAGAACTACATCGACGAATGTTGGCCTTATTTCAACATTAAATACTATTTCAATTGCGATTTTTTCATTTGTTTTTCTAAAGGAAAAGATTAATATACTTCAATCACTTTCAATGCTACTTTCGCTGTTCGGTGTTCTTCTCGTACTTTCAAAGGGGAACATCAACCTATTATTGTCTTTTCATTTTAATTTGGGTGATTTATGGATGCTTGCAGCTGTATGTGTATGGGGAATTTATTCCGTCTGTAGTAAATGGGCAATGAAAACTACCTCACCACTAATGTCTAATTTGTATTCAGGAATATTTGGACTTCTTGTACTATTGCCGTTTAACCTTAATGATTTTACCATTTCTAATGTTAATCATTCTTTTATACTATCCCTTTTATATACAGGGTTTATCTCCACTGTCGTTTGTATGGTACTTTGGAGCATTGGTATTCAAAAATTAGGGGCTACAACATCCGGTGTTTTCCTTAATTTCAACCCGATTTTCACGGCACTTTTAGCGTTTTTATTTTTAGGAGAAAGCATCTCTTGGACTCAAGGGATTGGAGGATTGATTGTTATTATAGGCTGTTATTTATTTTCACATTTTAAAACGAAAACAACTTATCTAAATACATCCCTTTCAAATTAAGACTAAAACAAAAAAGTGTCAACACAATTAGTTACACTCTACCGAAGTTAAAGTGAATTATATTTTTTCACTTTTAAAGGAATAGATATAACATATAAATCTATAGCATAAGTGCTAATCGTAATCCCTTTACCTTCTTCCGTAAATTTTGCTTGAAGAAACTGTTCTGAAACTTTTCTTTTTCCCCATTTTTTAGGGAACCATTCAAATCCTAGAAACATAGTATTGATCACCTTAAAGTATTTTAGAAGATACCAACTTTATAAGACCAAGACGATAATTAGAACTGCATTCCAGTTAGTACTTACTAACTGGAATGCAGTTAATTTTATGAGCGCCTAGTTTAACTAGCTTTAAATTTATACTTGGTTCTCTCATTATTTTGGAATTAATTTTATTTTAGAATAAATTTTGGTGATTTCAAAAAAAAGAATTCCAATTTACACCTTCGAGCTCTTGATCTTTTTTGAGCGTTCACTGTCTTGTTGATAATGAGGCAATTCCTTTCCCATTTACCTTTGTGCATGGGTTATACTTTATATAAGGTGACGACTGAAAAAAATGTACGAGGTGATATGAAGATGGAAAATTGTTGTAGTAGCAGTAAAAAAAATATTAATGAAAACACTATTATTTGTCCCTCTTGCAAAAATAAAGCTAAAAATGTACAGTTAATAACTCAAACTTCGCAGACTGAAATCGACAAATAAGCCTTGATATAATTAGGAAGGCTGGCGATCCATTGCTGAA
>NZ_LIYL01000050.1:0-169169 GCF_001278875.1 Lysinibacillus sp. FJAT-14222
GATAATAAATTAGTTTGATCAGCTATTTTCGTTACAATATCAATAATGCCTTGAACTTCCTTTGTTATTTTTAATAATTCTTCTATATCATTGGAAATTATTTTGACTGCCTCATGAACCTTCTTCATATTACTATTCTGTTTACTTATTTGAAATTTCCCATTTTCTGCTCTCTCCTCCGCTAAAGCAGATAACTCTTTTCCAGCATTTACGGTTTCCACCATTTCTGTGCAATGAATATGTAATTCTCGAAATGCTGCATTCGTTTGTTCTGAAATTGCTGCTAAATTTTCAGTTGAATTCACAACTTGAATTTTAGTTTTTTCTACCTGTTTATTTGATTTTTCTTTAATTCTACTTATCTCTTTATCATATTCTTCAAGAACTATTTGTTGCTCTAAGTTAAATAATTTCGAGAGTGCTTTTACACTAGAATAATAAAGTTCTTTTTCAGAAAAATTCTTTTCAATAATCTCAATAATTGTTATAAATATATTTTGAAAAGCACATAAATACCATTTTGTCTGTAGACCAATTTTTACATGTATTTGTGCTATTCTAGTTCTTTTTAAAAAATATTCATCATCGATTATTCCCGAAAACATTTCTAAAATATGTAATTTTAAAGTTTTCTTCAAGGCTGCAACTGAACTATTATTATTAATTAGTGTCAGTAGGGATTCTTCCAATTCTAGATTCTTGTAAAAACAATCAACAATGTCATCAATTTTTTCTTCAATAAATGGCAGCAAGCTTTTAATTACTTGCAGCTCTTCTATTGAAAAATTAATCATTTTTATTTGTTTCTCTATTTCACTGTCATGTTGAATATTCATTTTTATATTACTATCAAGTAATATAATATCGTGATCTACCTTTTTACTTTTATTTTTCCAGAACATAGATCAACCTCCATTTCTAAAATAAACGATTGATTTTTCTTTAAACTTCACTTAGTAAAGTTTTCAATAATAGCTTATTTGGCTGTTGGTACTTATTAAAATAGATTTCCTGTAGTTTTCTAGCTAACCTATCATAGTCTCCTCTGTCCGGAACTGAATTCCAAACAAATATATTTTCTGGATTTTTTTTAATATTTAAGTATAAGCGATCGGTTATAATTAAATCTGCTTCTTCATCTTCAAAACATAACTCAACATGGACAAAAAGACGTTTTATTTGATTGAATAGATAAGGCGCATCACTTATCAATGAAAATATTTTTATTTTAATGGTATCTTTATTTGCATAATCAATTGTTTGTTTTAGTAATTTATGATATCGACCAATTAATACTTCTCTGCGTTTAAATACGACGTTGAAATCCCTATTTTCCAATAGTCGATCAAAAAATTGATTCATGATTTCTATTTGAGCAGTTTCATGCATTTCTAATCGCTTTTTATAAAGATCTTCTTTAAATAAATTAGCTGGACCAGAAAAAGTTAAAACAAAATAATGAAGATGCAGTAAATTTATAAAAAGTGTCCCATATTCTTCGGCATCTAAAGTAACAGAAAAATGATCCATAAATTTTTCCATCCAATAAAGGGTTGCTTGTACAAATAATTCCTGATTATGGTGCTGTGCAAAATTCATCAATAAACTTACTGCATTATCTTTCTTCTGATAATGGCGCATGCAACTAATTATGGAGAAAGAAAACATTGTTTCCAATTCAATTTCTTCTTCTGATAGATCTGTAAATTCTTTAAATACAATCTTAATTTTTCTCGATAATTGATTATAGTTATGATGGTGTTTTGTAAAGTTTGCATACATTGGATGATAATCGATTAAGCAACCTAATTTTGCACGTGTTATGCAAATGGCAAGCCAATACAATACTTGTTCATGGTAGTTTATATTGACTTTCTTCATTTTTTCTAGAATTTCCTCTCTTGAAACTAGTGTAAATGGCCATTCTTCTCCCCAACACGAATTCCAATAAAACAAGAAGTAAAAATAACGAAATTGCTTTTCTGTGCCTTCAAGACTGACCTTTTCTTGAGACGTATACTTCAAATGAAATTGACTTAATAAAGGTTTAACTTTTTTTATACGTCGATACATGGAGGCCGTACTGGTGAAGTTTTCTAAAACAAACATATTAATATCATTAAATCTATTGTAAAAAATCTCATCAAAAGCTTTATATGTTAATGAGTTTTGTAAATAATATCTTTCTACAGTCTTCATAGAGAAATTATCTTTGTAGTCTAATTGAAAATACTTATTCTCTACTTTTTGGATAACAGCAGATTCTGTAATAAGTTTTAAATCAATTGATATTTCCTCGATTATTTTAATAATTGTTCTTTCTGACAGAGCCATCATTTCAGCTATCTCTAAACTTGAAAATAGTTTCTGTTCTTTGTAAATATAATGTAAAACCTCTATTTTTCGTAAAGCAGTGTGATCTAAAAAATTATACATAAAAACACCTCAATGCCTTTCACTAGTAAATCCTAGCTGCGTCATACTAACATACTATTTATTTGAAATTAGATAAGTCTATATAGCCCTTATCATTAATTCTATTCCCGTTTTTTATGACACTAAACATTAAAAAAGCATTATTATTAATACTTTATAACTATTCCAGACATAAAAGTAACCATAAAACAGATGTCAGATGAAATATTTCACTCCCATCGAATACTCTTTTAAACACATTATTTTCATTAAATTCGCTCATTTTGAGTAACCGTGAATAAAGCCCCTTGTTTTTAAAGATATTTACACTATAACAAGCAATTTAAAACAAGCAAAATCACAATTTGTTCGTTTTGAAACATTTTTTGATAATTCTAAAATTCTTTCAAAATGCCTTTAATTTTAAGGGATTTTAAATTTTTTACAGTCTCTTTGAAGTTGTTTTCCTATGTAATTTTTTCACTTAGTACAATGTTTTCATTAGATTTGATTTTCTATTGGATTTATATCGTGAGAGGGTGTTTCTTAAATAATGCTAATGGCGTTCAACTACTAAAATAGAAAAAGAGATGTATCAATTTATGATACATCTCCCTTTATAATAAGACTTATAAACCAAGTGCTCGGTACATAATCGCCGTAAATTGTGCACGCGTTAAGTTTTCATTTGGTCTAAAATGACCGTTTTCATCGCCTAGTGCAATGTTATGGTCTGCTAAAGCGGCAATATATTCACTCGCCCAGTGCGATGGATCGACATCCTTGAATGTACTATCGCCTTCTGGCGTTAAACCAAATGCAAGCACGATCACTTTTGCCATTTCGGCACGTGTTACATTAGCGTTTGGTCGAAATGCTCCATCTGAACCATCCACGATACCCGCTCGTTGTAGTCGTGTAATTTGTTCATAATTTACATGACTTTTAGGGACATCTGAAAAGGCTACAGCGTCTCGAATTGGTGCTGGTTGTAATGCACGGTCAATCATAAGCACTACGTGTTGACGTTGAATCATATCATTCGGTCGGAAAGTGCCATCTGGAAAACCTATAATAATGCATCGCTCGGCAACTTCTTTAATCATATCTTGTGCCCAGTTTTGATCAACATCCTTGAAAGTAATGTCACAACCGTGGCTTTCCTTCATCCATCGCGCATATAATGTTAGGTCTTCTGTAACAACATCTTTTGCAAAATCCCATGCTTTTGTGAAATTTTCATTTTTATACCAGCCGATAAATAGGTAGCCTTCCTTCTTCGGATTAGAAGGAGCTTTCACTAAAGCTTTATACGGCACTGTTTGCGATGGAATTTCACTGCCTCCATTTGAATCAAATGTAACCATATAGTCCTTTGTCCATTTCGCATACAACGTTATGTCTGCGGTTACTTTATCTTTCGCAAAGTCCCATGCATTGTTAAGCGCCGTTTCCTTATACCAGCCGTCAAAATGATAGCCGTCTTTCACTGGAGTGGCAGGGGTTTTCACAAGGTCGTTATAGCCGACTGTTTGGGGTGGCACTTCACTTCCACCATTGGAGTCAAAGGTAATTTTATAGTTTGACGAACCTCCACCAGAGCCGCCAGATCCTCCGCCCGACGTATGATCCTTTGTCCATTTCGCATACAACGTAACATTTGTTGTCACTACATCTTTTGCAAATTCCCATGCTACTGTCAATTCTTTATCTTTATGCCACCCTCCAAATGTATAACCTTCCTTCTTTGGAGCAACTGGTGCTTTTACTAATTCATTATGTCCGACAGTTAGCGATGAAATTTCACTTCCTCCATTGGCATCAAAAGTAACGATGTAGCTTACTTTCGACCATTTAGCATAAAGCGTTATATCTTTTGTTACTCGACCTTTATTGAAGTCCCATAGTTCTGTTAATGCTTTATCTTTATACCAGCCTGCAAATGTATAGCCTTCCTTATTAGGAGGAATTGGTGCTTTCGCTAATTCGTTATATCTAACGGTTTGTGATAAAACTTTGCCTCCTCCATTAGAATCAAAAGTAACGATATAGCTTACTTTTGACCACTTGGCGTATAGCGTTATATCTTCTTTTACTACATCTTGGTCAAAGTCCCATAATTCTGCCATTTCCTTATCTTTATGCCATCCCGCAAATGTATAGCCTTCCTTAAGTGGAGTAACCGGGGCTTTTAGCAATTCTCCCTCTAAAACTTCTTGATTTGATACTTCACTTCCTCCATTTGAATCAAACGTGACAGTGTAACTTGCCGAAGTGTTTTCCTTTTTCCATTTCGCATACAAAGTTAGGTCATCTGTTACTTTATCTTTCTTAAAATCCCATTCGTTTATAAGTTCTACATCTTTATACCAACCATCAAAAATATAATCAGCCTTCACCGGAGGAGTCGGTGCTTGGAGCTCTCCCGATAGAGGGACTTCTTTTTCCCATATATTACTTCCTCCGTTTGATTCAAAAGTGACTAAATAGCTGTTTGTTTGCCACTTTGCATAAATTGTCATCGGCTCTAAAACATTTTCACTCCACTTAATAGTATAATTTTTGTCTTCAAACCATCCAACTAATGTTTTTCTTGGTTGGACTTGCTGATCAAATGGCGTTCCGAATGGCGCAAATTTATAAGGATATCCATGAAATATTACATAATCCAATTTATTGAATTGAAATGCAGAATGTCCGATTGTCTTAATACTTGATGGAAGTTCAATACTTTTTAAATAATTAGAATAAAATGCACTACTGCCTATAGTTGTTACATTTGATGGTATCTTTACGCTTGTTAATTTATTAAATTCAAATGAACTTATCCCAATCTTTGTAACGCTTGATGGTATCACTACGCTTGTTAGTAGCTCATGTTTAAACGCATTGTCCCCTATTTCTACAATTGCTTGACCTTCAATCTCATCAGGAATAACAATATCCTTTGATTCACCCTGATATCCGACAATGGCAACACCGCCCTCCCCGCTCTTTGTTATATAATCGCCTTCACTATCACTGTTTGCGTAAGCAGATAGATTACTTAATGATAGTTGAGAAGATATCAAAAGTATGACAATCATCAATAGTAAGCTTGCTTTTTTCACTTTAACATCTCCTTTCTTTAACATAAAAAACCATATTTTTTGACATTGGAACTATAGCATTATCTAAAAAATTGATAAAATCAAAATTTGTTAGTTTTCGAACATATTTTGATAGTCTTTTTTCTTGCAAATTTAGATTTCATCAAAATTGGCTTCATTTTGTACGTTTACAAACTAAAAACCAAGGATATTTTATTTACTTTAGTAACCTCAAAATGTATTAAACCGATATGAATTAACATAAAATACTCGCTTTACCCGCCTTGATTTACCTATAAAAACAACCCTATATATTTCCGCATGATTCCATAGATTCGAGGTTAGCTTTGGATACTTTTTCTATCGAAGCCGATTTGACAAAAGTAACAACCTTTTGTTAACGTTAAGTTGTTACTTGTTAATTTTTAGGTATATCTCATTCTACACTATAGAAGAAAGGGAGATTTTATGAGATTCGGTAAATTATTAAAGATAGGATTGGCCTTCGCACTAATGTTAGTATTAGCTGCTTGTGGCTCAGATGATGAAGGCACGAAAAATAAAGAGAAAAAAGAAGTGAACTTAGTCTATGTTGAATGGGATACGGAAATTGCCTCTACACACGTAGTAGGACAAGTTCTAGAGGATTTAGGATATGATACAACACTAACACCACTAGATAACGGAGTTATGTGGGAAGCTCTTGCAAAAGGAGAAGTTGATGGTATGGTGTCAGCTTGGTTACCACAAACACATGCCCCACAAGTTGAGAAGTACAAAGATAAAATAGTCGATTTGGGTGAAAACCTAACTGGTGCAAAAATTGGCATGGTTGTCCCTAGTTATATGGATGTAAATTCTATCGAAGATTTAACAGATGAAGCTGGTAAAACGATAACTGGCATTGATCCAGGAGCAAATATGACAGCAACTACGGAAAATGCTTATAAAGAATATAGTAACCTTGAAGGCTGGAATGTACTTACCTCATCTGGAGGCGCAATGACAGCAGCTCTTAGTCAAGCAATTGAAAAAAATGAAGAAATCATAGTTACAGGTTGGTCACCTCACTGGAAATTTAATGCTTTTGATTTAAAATATTTAGACGATCCTAAAGGCATATACGGAGCTGAAGAATATATTGGTACGTTTGCACGTAAAGGATTAAAAGAAGATAATCCAGGAGCATATAGTGTTCTCAAAAACTTCCACTGGACTGCAGAAGATATAGAAAGTGTTATGTTTGATATTATGGAAGGCTCTGATCCTAAAGAAGCAGCAAAAAAATGGATTAAAGACAATGAAGATAAAGTTTCAGAGTGGACAAAAGATGTAAAATAACACAAATGATGAGCTTTTATAAGCTCTGTTCAACAATTCGACTTCGACATGAGAAGTTCAGGTATTACATATTGTGTAGTATAAATGCTCACGCAAAAAGTTAGATTACTCTGATACACTTAATCAACAAAAAATCCATTTACTAAGCAATCAGTAAATGGATTTTTTCATGTTATTTTAATACCTCCGAATGGAAATGGCCCTCTTAAGTAAAGATACATAAGATTCTTGTCTAAACAAATGAAATTTTAAAAATAAACTATTTACTAAAAAGAGGAGACCAGCTAAAAAAATAACCCCTTTTATGTGGATGATTCCACTTAAATATCCACCAAGTAAAGGACCAATTAGATTTCCTAAAAATAAAGCACTATGATAATAACCGAATGTTAAACTTTCCATTTTTTCAGGTGCATATTTTCGTATTAAACTTATTACCGATGGGAGAAGTCCACCTATAAACATTCCCATTAAGAACCTAGCGAGTAGAAAAAGCCATATAGAAGAAACCAATGCTTGAGAAACATAACAAATAAAATTCCCAAACAAAGAAATTAACAAAATAATTTCAGGACCTACTTGATCTGCTTTTCTTCCTAAAATGGGAGAAAAGATCATAATAGAGAAACCCGAGATAGAAACCGATAACCCTACCATCGTTGTTAAAAAGCTATCATTGTTCCACATACTTTCTACATACGTAGCCAGAAATGGTGAAGTACTCATCGTTGAAAACTGAATAAGAAATCCAACCATAAACAAAATTCCAATTAGAGGTTCTTTCATAATTTCCTGTAGTTCAGAGAAAAAATTAATACGTCTTTTTTTAGATGTCGGAACTTTCAAGGTATTTGGTTCAGGCTTATTAATTTCTGTTAAAAAAAATAAAATAAGTGCTCCTGAAATCAGTAACATAGCGCTTGACACATAAAGGATTTTATAAAATCCTATCCACTGCCCCAAAACTCCACCTATTAAAGGCCCAAAAATATTTCCGGTGTAAGCACCTGATTGGGCTACACCGAGTGCATAACCTATTTTTTCTTTAGGGGTATTCATTGTAATAAATGGAGAAGATGCAGGGATAAATCCACCAAAAATCCCTAAGATAAAACGTAGAACTAATAGATGCCAAGCTGTCGTGCTATAGGTCATTAAGAATGTGGCAAACGCCATTCCAATTGCTGAACGGATTAGAATAGTTTTCCTACTCGTTCGATCTGCAATTTTCCCCCATATCGGCTGAAAAATAAAAGCAGATAAAAAAGTAGCTCCAAAAATCATCCCTGTCCAAAGCTGAATATCAGTTTGAGTGTGAACACCTAAATCACTTTTAAGATAGACTGGAATAAAAGGTATAATTAAGCTAAATGCGGACATGACTAAAAATTGTGCAATGCTCAAAATATACATATTCTTTTTCCAAACTTCCAATTATATACCCTTCTTTCACTGATTTAATAGTTTCATAGAATGTACAGGATATCTATCACCAACTGCTGAACCTACAGGTATAGCTTTATTTATGAAATCCTTTACATCATTTGGCAATTCAAAATCTATTGCAGCTATATTTTCTTTTAAGTAGGATCTCCTTTTTGTCCCTGGTATAGGGATAATATCTTCCCCATCAGACATCAACCATATTAATGCTAGTTGTGCAGGACTAATATTTAGTTGGTTTGCTATATCTTCTAGCTGTCGAATCAAAGAAAGGTTTTGATTGAAGTTGCCTCCCTGAAATCGAGGTGCGTTCCTTCTAAAATCGTTTTCTACAAATTTATCAACCGACTTAATTTTTCCAGATAAAAACCCTCGTCCCAGAGGACTATATGGTACAACAGCGATATTTAGTTTACGGCAAAGGGGCAATATTTCCTCTTCAATATCTCTAGTCCATATTGAATACTCTGTCTGTAATGCAGCTATAGGATGTACTTTTTGTGCTCGTTTTATCGTTTGAGAAGATACTTCTGAAAGCCCAATATGTCGTACTTTACCTTCTTCAACTAATTCCTTCATAGCACCAACTGTCTCTTCTATAGGAACGCTGGGATCTACACGGTGTAGATAATATAAATCGATGTAGTCAGTATTTAACCGTCTTAGGCTTGCTTCACAGGCCTTTTTTACATATTCCGGGCTGCCGTTAATTTGCATTACCTTCCCACTCTCATCTCTTACAAAAGCAAATTTGGTAGCTATGTTTATCTGTTGTCTGACATTTTTTAATGCTTGACCGACTAATTCTTCGTTTTTCCCCACTCCATATTGATCAGCTGTATCAAAAAAGTTAACACCAAGTTCTAAGGCGTAATGCAGTGTAGCAATCGATTCCTCATCATTTTGAGTTCCATAGTATTCTGACATGCCCATACATCCTAATCCTAAGGATGAGACACTTAAATCTCCAATAGATCGATATTTCATTTTTTCTCCTCCAATCTTTCTATAGCATGAAATTATATCGATTAGAGTGCACTATAACGCAAATGTATTTTTTCCCATTTCTCATAAAAAAAAGACCTTTTAGAAAGGTCTCTTTTAAACTTATTTAATTATATTACAGATATATCGATTAACCATTTTTATCCATTTAAATTAATTAGAAGGCTCTGATTTCCGCTACGAGCTACTCGCTTTGTTGCTGACGCTTCGCTTTCGCACAGATAAAACATTTGTTGCTGACGCTTCGCTTTCGCACAGATAAAACATTTGTCGCTGACGCTTCGCTCTCGCGCAGAGCAAGGCTTCCTGCGGGCGGGAGTCGAGTAGCCCTACGCTACGATCAGTTAAAATGGACATACATTAGCAAAATATCAACAAAAAAATCCTTTTATCACTCAATAATAAACCTATATTTTCCTAATCAACACGTTTGATTATATTACTTAACTTTTTCCTCCAAATTTTTATAGTAGTCAATTTTTTCATTAATCTTAGTTAAATTGTTTTCTAGTTGCTTAATTTGATTAAGAACATTATCTTGATGAACTTCTAATAGTTCTCGTCTTTCAGTAACGGTAGAATCACCTTGACGTCTTAGGTCTGCAAATTTTTTCATATCACTTACAGGCATTTCTGTGTTACGTAACATAATGAGAAAATCTATACATGAAATATCGTTCTTTGAGTATTTACGATATCCATTTTCATCCCTTTCAATCTCACATAAAAGACCAATATTTTCATAATAGCGTAGCGTGTAAGAACTAAGACCAGTGATTGAGGATATATCCCGAATAGTTAATAATTTTTCCATATTTTTATTATAACACACTTGCTTTATAGTGCACTCTAAGGAGTATCTTTGATTCTAGATTCAGTTTTTAATAGTTTTTTAGGAGGAATTTTTAATGAATATAGGGATTTTTGTTTTAGCACTTGCCACATTTGTTGCTGGTACAGTGGAGTTGGTGATCGCGGGGATAATAAACATGATTGCAGAAGATTTACATGTTTCTGTAGGAGCAGTCGGTCAGTTGGTCTCAGTTTTTTCATTAGTTTTTGCCTTTGGGGCTCCAGTACTTATTGCTCTAACTTCTAAAGTAGAAAAACGTAAATTACTGCTCATAGCAATGTTAACTTTTCTAGGTGGTAATATTTTATCTATAGTTAGTCCGAATTTTACAACCTTATTAATAGCCAGAATTATTCTTGCAGCTAGCTGCTCTATTGTGGTTGTCACTTCCGTAACAATGGCTGCCAAAACTGTTGCAACGGAATTAAGAGGAAGAGCTATTGGATTAATTTTCATGGGTTTAAGTGCATCATTAGTGTTAGGTGTACCACTAGGAACTATTATCGGTCAAAATTTTGGTTGGAGAATGACATTTGTATTAGTTGCAGTCTTAAGTATTGTTTCTATGTTAGGAATCATTAAGTTTTTACCTAAGGTTCCACCACAACCAGCCATTCCTTTACGTAAGCAAATAGCCACATTAAAAAGTAAAAAAATCGCATCAATCCAGCTCATATCCGTTTTGGAGCTAACTGGTCATTTCATCGTTTATACTTATTTCACGCTTTTTCTTAAAACAACAATGGACTTATCAACAAATATGATTAGTATGGTCTTACTGGTTTTTGGTATAGCTGGAATAACAGGTGGTTGGATTGGTGGCTGGGCATCCGATAAATTTGGAGGAGCAAAAACTATACTCACATTTCTTATACTTTTTGCAGTTTCCTTGTTCCTATTACCTTATGCAACAGGATCAATGATAAGTTTATTGATCGTTGTCGTACTATACGGTGCGATGGTTTGGGCTCTTAGTCCAGCAGTACAAAATTATCTAGCCGAGTCTGCTCCAGATTCCTCAGATATCCAATTAGGTTTAAATACTTCATTTTTACATCTTGGAGTAGCTTTAGGTTCTGGTTTTGGTGGTTTACTTGTAGACTACTATTCCGTAACTATCAACACGTGGGTAGCTGGTATTATGGTAGTGTTAGCCCTTATCTCTGCTATTTATTCGCTAACGATAAACCGTAGAGGAAATTCTTCAATTCAAGGACTATAACTAAAAGGATAGGAAGACGCCCAGTTTTCAACACAAAATGGATAGTTTAATAAACTACTACTCTTAAAAAGTTGGTGCCGTTTTATTTGTGAAGAGAAACTACTGGGGCCAACTAAAAGTTCTCTAAGTAATATAAAATCAAGGACTGCATCACTAATTAAAGCAGAAAATCCATCTACTATAAGCCAGTAGATGGATTTTTTATGTCATTTTAATATCCCTGATGGAAGCCATCCCTTTGAAAGTATGTTTGATATGTGACCCAATATTTAACTTTACGTTTTCCAGTTATCCTTAACATCCCGAGAAATTTATACTGACACATCAATAATTACTCAAACTGATAATCTTCATTATAAGAATGCTCAAATATATTTAATATTTCTAGTAACTGTATAGCCTCCGTTTGGTATTCATTAGATGAATCTTCAGCAAATTCTTTTAAAGATACTTTGTATTTATTATATGTTTTTGGAGCAAATGGGATATACTTTTCATTCCCTTCATCAACTTTATATAACATTTCAGCATATACTTCTAAAGTATAATTCCACGTGTCATGCGGATTTATAAATTCCAATTCACCGTTTGAATTTTGGCCTAATGCTAGAGCTGATATATTTTTATAATCAAAGGAAACTTCTACTGGTTCTTTTAAAGATTTGAGTTTTTTTACGGATAATTGTTCATCTATTTGAAAATCCTCTTTAAAGATAGTTATATCATCCGCAGCAACTTCCCTATAAAAATGAATAGCGTTCCTGTGAAGCTGGCTATATTCTTCACTATTTTTTGTTTTTATACTTAATGCTTTTAAAAGTCTACTTTCTAATAGTTCATATTTCGCGTTGAAATATAGAACATCTTTAAAATATTCATTTTCTGAAATACCTAAAGCCTTGAATAAATCACCATATTCAGATACTGCTTTTGTTTGAGAAAATTCATGAAGAAATTCTGTATTTTTTTGTTTAGCAAGTTCTTCAATCTCCTTATCATTAACTTTAATACCTTTACTTTGAGCAAAAGTCATCATTGCCGTTTGCCCAATAAGCGAATCAAAACTAAGCGATTCAGCCTCTGCTCTAGTCCAAAATGCAGATTGGAAATATTGCATATCATATACATCTACACTAAAAAAAGTTTTGTTCAGAGGTTCAATATGGACTTTTTCAAGATTATATTCTTTTAGAAGTTTAGAATATTTGTTACTTGTAACGTCTACAGTACTTTCTGTTGGTGTAATTACTCCTAAAATAAAAATAATACAACTTACGGTTACAATTGTCGTAATGAATCCGAATAAATGCTTAGGATATAAGGCCAGAGTCTTTTTTGGTTTCTGATTTTTATAATTTAACATTCTTTCTATCGACTTTTCGGAGGGAAGATTATTCTTTTCAAAAAAATGATCCAAACTCTTTTTTATCTGTTCTTTATTCATTGAATATCGCCTCCTCCTCTTTTAGTAACTTTTTTAACTTTTCACGTCCTCGAGCAAGCCTAGTCTTTACCGTATTTTCAGATAAATCTAGTAAAACTCCTATTTCTTTAACGGAATAATCCAAATAATAATATAAGTAGATCACTTCTCTATATTTTATTGATAAATTAAATACATGTTCGTAGAGCTCTTTGTTACTACTCCTTTCTTCAGCTAATTCTTCGGTTGACTTTGAATGATTAAAAAATGATGTAAAAGTATTTGTTAGTTGATAGTTGCGATAAGACCAACTTCGTAATATATCGTAACTGCGATTAATGGTCATACGAATTAAATAAGTTTTGTAATTTGATTCTCCACGGAACTGTTCTTGCCGCTCAAAAGCTTTTATCATGACATCCTGTACAATATCTTCAGCCAATTGGACATTTTTCACATATGAGTATGCAATTTTAAATAAATCCTTCATGTATTCTCTTGCTACCTCATCAAAATCCATCCAACATTCACCACCTCATTAAATTAGACGTATGTAAAAAGTGCACCGTTTCGATTTTTATAAAAAAAGGCGCATCACGATAACTTGAGATTGATTTCCGTTCCGACTGGGCGATTTCAATCAACTTAGCCACATGACATACGTTTTAACAGCATGTCATCCACCCCCAACTTTCAGTGACGAACAAAAAATAAAGTGCAGCTTTTTGACAAACTCTTATAAGCTTCACTTTTTTTACTACTATATTTTTTGAATAAAGAAAGGACTGTCCCCAAAAGGCATTTTTCATTGCCTTTTGGGACAGTCCCTTGTTAGTTAACCATTATTTTAATACTTCCGGATGGAAGCCATCTTTTTGGAAGTAATTTTCATGTGACCAAACATTTAGTTTTGCTTTTTCCGCATCTTGCTGAATTTCTCTAAATTCATCCTCAAACGTATTGTTTGGTTTATGGATAAAGCGAACCGCTGCAAGCCCTTCTTTTAGTAATGATTCCTGTAACATTACATCATCAATAAAGACATAAGCTAATAAGCGATCATAGTTATCTGTTTCTGGTCCAACATCGTAAACCGCTTCAACCTTTTTAGCGTTTTCTAGCAATTTAATCGTATAGTCCTTCGCATCTTCAGCATAAGGCTGTGCTTCACCTTTGTTATAATTCATCTCTGGTGTATCTACCATCAGCAAACGAATTTTTTCTTTCTTGCCATTTATTGTCGCCTGAATTGTATCACCATCATATGCTTTAATATAGTCTACATCAAAGCGCTTATTTCCTGTTTTTTCTTCAACCTGTTCAATAGAAATAATGCCATGCTGGTCGGTAGTTGTTGCATCCTTTTCTTCGGCTGGTGATCTGCCAAAAATCATATACAATGCAACGGCTAGAATAATTGTACCACTCGTAATTAACGTTTTTATATCTTGCATTTTCATGTAGTAGGTCCCTCACAACTTTCCATCTTTATTACACTTTAAAGAACTTTCTATAATCAAAAGTCCTTAAAAGTTTCACGATGTTTCTATTGTAAAATATCAGGCTACTACATTCAAGCTATGTAGATGCTATGGCAACCCAATGATTTGGGGATACTTCAACAAGCTGACTATTTTCTATCTCATAGCGTGTTTGTACCTCTTCATTTTCTGCATCCATATGTTTTTGCTTTTCTATCGCCGGATCTGGAATTGGTATTGAGCGCAATAAAGCTTGTGTATACGGATGCTGCGGATTGGCGTACAGCTCCTCACTTTCTGCAAGCTCTACAATCTTCCCACCATACATGACAGCGACACGATCACTAATATGTTTAACCATAGACAAATCATGAGCAATAAATAAGTATGTCAATCCTAGGCGCTGCTGTAAATCCTTTAGCAAGTCTACAATCTGCTTTTGAATAGAAACATCAAGTGCTGAAAGTGGTTCATCACAAACGATAAAATTTGGCTCCACTGCTAAAGCTCTTGCGATGCCAATACGTTGACGCTGACCACCGGAAAATTCATGTGGATAACGCACTGCATGTTCTTTGTTTAAGCCTACAAGTTCCAGTAATTCCTCCACACGCTGTTGACGCTCTTCATTCGTTTTAACGAGTTTATGAATGTCTAGAGCTTCTCCAATAATATCTACTATTTTTTTTCGAGGATTTAACGAGGAATATGGATCTTGGAAAATAATTTGCATATGACGACGCATTGCTTTAAGCTGCTTTTTCGTTAGTCTTGTAATGGGTATACCTTGATACAAGACCTCTCCATTCGTAGGTTGATGAAGCTGTAAAATAGTTCGGCCTGTCGTAGATTTCCCGGAGCCTGATTCGCCTACTAAGCCTAATGTTTCTCCTGGGTATATATGGAACGACAAATCATTGACTGCCTTCACCGTTTGACCGCGACCTAATGCGAATTCCTTTGAAAGATGTGTCACTTCGATTAATGGTTTATTTTTATCAATTCCTAGCTGTACATTCGCAATTGGTTTGGGCTGTTTTTTCTCATGGAGCTTAGGCAAAGCATTTAATAGTTTTTTAGTATAAGGATGTTGAGCATTCGCAAAGATTTCCTCTGTTGTACCTTGCTCAACAATCTCGCCTTCCTTCATAACAATAAGTCGATCGCACATACCAGCAACAACGCCTAAATCATGTGTAATTAATATGATTGAGGTACCCATCTTTTTTTGCATATCTCGCATTAATTTTAAGATTTGCGCTTGAATGGTTACATCAAGGGCTGTTGTCGGTTCATCTGCAATTAGTAAAGAAGGATGACAAGCAAGTGCCATGGCGATCATAGCACGTTGGCGCATTCCCCCTGAAAATTCATGCGGATATTGTTTATAGCGTTCTTCTGCATCTCGAATGCCTACAAGCTTTAATAACTCTATTGTTTGCTTATATGCCTCTGCTTTGGACATTGACTGATGCTTTATTAAACTTTCGGACACTTGGTCTCCAATACGAATAGTTGGATTTGTGGATGTCATTGGATCTTGAAAAATCATACTAATATCTTGTCCACGGATTGCCTCCATTTGTTTTTCACTCAATGAAGTAATCTCTTGTCCTTTAAACAAAATAGTTCCTGACTTTAGAAATGAAGGTGGCGATGGTAATAAACGCATAATTGAACGAGCCGTTACACTTTTTCCACTACCTGACTCTCCTACTATTCCGAGTGTTTCACCTTTATTTACATGAAAATTAACGCCTTTAACGGCTTCAAATTCTGTCTCTCCCGTTATAAAAGATACACGAAGATCGCTTATTTCTAGAAGCTTTTCACTCATTCAATCCATCCTTTTGTAAATTTTGTGATTGACTTAATTACTAGTATAATTCATACTTTACAATACTGATAGGAATTATACAATATAAAAAATATTGAATCTTCATCCTGCAATTCATTTAGTAGGACCTCGCTAAAAATGAGTTGACTACTAAGCGTGTGTTGATGTTGTTTTGTCCACACTTTAGAATCTATTATTTTACTTACGTCTGGAGGAAATGCATGGTTATTTCACAAGATCATTCTACAACTAAGGAACATGTATTCTTTTTTTCAGTTTATCAAAAGCTCATGCACCATAAGTCTTACAATGCGCTGCTCTTTCTTTTAAGTATTTTAGTACACCCTTTTACATACTTATCTTATCGGAAAAGAAAACATTCACATCAATACCAGCAAGCTTTTGAGAAACGAAGACAGTACTACAAAGAAAAGGGTTTATTCACACAATGGCAGGTTGAGTTTGCTGAGCAAGAATTAGCCAAAGCTAAATTTTTTCATGAATCTGTGCCAGAAAAACAAATACAGGAAACTGCTTCGAAATTAGCAGAAGCAAAACTTCAGCAACTAGTAGCGCAAGATTTATTGAAAGATGGCTTAGAAGATCAATCCTATTTACAATTTTTTAGTCAGCAGCTTAAACATAAAAACTTTGTGGTCCTTACTTTTTTACCGGCTGTTTTATTTTATGTAGTACTCATATTGTTTGCGAATCCATTTCTGCAATTTGTTATTGAACGAATACTACAAAGCTTCATTGTTATAGTAGGTGTCGCAACACTGGTGTTTACAATTTTGTATTTGTCGCCATTCGATCCAGCAAGAAACTTACTTGGTGTTGCGGCAACGCCAGAGCAAATAACTAACTTTAATCACATTCATGGCTTGGATCAGCCTTATTTATCTCAATTATGGAATGCTTTATCTGGCCTATTCACATTTGATTTAGGTACTTCCTTTGCAGGGAAAGAAGATGTTACACAAAGCATTGTAAACAAATTTCCTGTCACACTTGAAATAGCCATCCTATCATTATTAATGGCTATCGCTATTGCCATTCCAGTCGGCATTATTTCGGCCGTTCGTCCAAATTCATATTTGGATTATACGTTTATGTTCATTGCCTTAATTGGATTATCCATTCCAAGCTTCTGGCAAGGATTGATATTTATTTTAACGTTTGCATTAAAGCTACAGTGGTTCCCAGCTACGTACAATCCTCAAAACTGGTTATCTTTAATAATGCCAGTTATTGTCTTGGGTACATCCATTACGGCTTCCATTGCTCGTATGACAAGATCCAGTATGCTTGAGGTCATACATGAGGATTACATTATTACAGCGAAAGCAAAAGGCTTAAATGAATTTAAAGTGATTACAAAGCATGCTATTCGCAATGCCATGATTCCAATTATTACAGTGATTGGGCTTCTCTTTGGCGGCATGTTAGGTGGGGCATCTGTTACAGAAAAAGTTTTCAATATTAGTGGTATTGGTAGCTATATTGTTGACAAACAGTTTATTCCGGATATCCCAGCTATCCTTGGTGGGGTCGTCTATATTGCCATCACAATTTCGATCGTTAATTTACTCATCGATATTTTGTATGCTTTTTTCGATCCACGCATTCGTTCGAAAATGAAGAAGTCTTAAAGGGGGATCATCTGTGAAAAACAGCTTACATGTCAAACTACTTTTGAAGATTACACAGGAATATGTCAATTCACATTTTACATTTGTCTTTTCCTTACTGTTTTCTTTATTGTTTCTAGCTTATAGCTATAATTTTTCTACTCAAAGTTGGCGACCAATTGTCTTAATCTTTTTCATTATTTATGCAATCACCACAACCTATATTGGTTTCCTAACTTTACGAATTAAACAGGATTTAGCAAGCCATGGTGACATACAAAAAAGCACTCGAATACTTGGTTATCCACTGTTATTAACAATAGTTTCAGGCAATATTTTCTCTACATCGTTTGCGTTTATGCTTGTGTCAAAAAGAAAGACAGCTGAATATACTTTTGCTGCCTATGCATTCATCACTCAACTTTTCATTATCGGTATTTCAGCACTGAACTTATTTAAACCGTATGTCACAGATACGTTTTTACTAGCGATGGGGCTTTTCTTACTCCTTGCACTCTTTTATATTGTGATGTTAATTCTGTGTGCAAAATATGTGACTTCAGAGGCTGCGCCGAAATGGATGCTGTTACCTGGTATTTTGCTGCTTATCGCCTCTTTGACTGGCAATCTTTTTGCGACATTGCTAGGGTATAGCCTTATTCAAAAAGCTCGAAAGGCAAATCCATCTACAATCGAAAAATGGCAAAAAATTTGGGAAAAGATTTTACGCAATACGATGGCCGTCTTCGGATTATTTTTCATCGTATTTATGTTTTCTTTATCCGTAACAAGCTCTTGGACATTTGACTATGACTTTGCGACTGAAAATAATTATGGAGCATTGTTACAAACACCTTCGTTAGAATATCCATTAGGCACTGATAATTACGGACGTGATTTATTTTCTCGTATTGTTTTCGGTGCACAAATATCGCTCATTGTAGGATTTTTCTCAACGATTATCCCTGCATTAATTGGCGGAACACTTGGAGCATTTTCAGGTTATTACGGAAAAGCGACTGACAACATGATCATGCGAAGTCTTGATATTTTATATGCCATTCCTGGAATTTTACTAGCTATCGCCATTATTGCTGCCTTTGGTGCCAATACCGTTAATTTAATCATCGCACTAAGCGTTGGAGCAATTCCGACATATGCTCGTACAATGCGCGCAAATGTCATGCAGCTTTCTAATTTTGAATTCGTGGAATCAGCTAGAGCATTGGGGGCATCTGATGCTGCAATCATCTTTAAACATATTGTTCCAAACTCGTTAGCACCAATGATTGTTAAAGCAACATTAACCATTGGCGGCGCTGTTATTTCAACAAGTAGTTTAAGCTTTTTAGGGCTCGGCATTGAGCCACACATTCCTGAATGGGGCAATATTCTAAAAGTTGGTAGTACGTACCTGGAAACGCATTCCTATGTTGCTATTTTCCCAGGTCTTTGTATTATGCTTCTCGTTCTCTCCTTTAACTTCTTAGGTGATGGTTTGCGAGATGCTTTAGATCCAAAATCAAATTAACAATGGAGGTTCTTAAATGAAAAGATTACTTGTATTCTTATTCATAGCAGTGTTAGCATTAGCAGGCTGCGTACAAACAAAAACTGACGTAGAAGGCAGTAAAGATTCAAAAGGTAAAGGTAAAAAAGCAATTGAAGTTTTAGGAATGGCCGCTTCCGAGGAAGATATGAATATTGTTCGTGATCAACTAGTTAAAAATGGCTTTGATGTTAAACTAAATATTCAACCTGATTATGGTTCATTTTCAGCACAAAAAGAAGCTGGCAATTATGATTTAGCGCTTTCGAGCTGGACAACAGTAACAGGAAATCCTGACTATGCTGTTCGTGGTTTATTTAAAACGGGCGGTGACTATAGTATTGTAGCTGATTCAAAATTAGATGCTCTCATCGAAGAAGCAAGTACATTAACGGGTGATGAAGCTGCAGCAAAATATAAAGAATTAGAACAGCTCTTAGTATTCGACCAAGCTTATATTGCGCCGTTATATATTTCAAATAAATATCAAGGGATTTACTCTGAATTAGTGAACCCAAAAACGGTGCATCTACCAAAATCTCGTGCGCAAGTATGGGAAAGCATAGAATTTACTGATTCATCCAAAAATGCAACTGAACCTTTGATTTTACATCAAACAATTAGTTCGTTAACATCGCTTGATCCTATTAAAGGAAATGATGGTTCTATTAATGCATTAAATACAAATATGTATGTTCGTCTTGTCAACTTAACAGATACAGACGAAGTCGTTTCAAATGGTTCATTATCTTATAATCATGCTATTGCTGAAGGTAGCCAAGAATATTATTTCATCTTACGTGATGATATTAACTTCACTGCTATAAAAGATGGTGCTGCTGTTGATACAGGTGACTTAGTTTCAGCGGAAGACGTTGTATTTTCATTAAACCGTGCAAAAGATTCAAAATCAGTACCAGACCATCGCACATACAGTCTTCATGAAAATATCGAAAAAGTCGAAACGGTTTCTGACTTAGCTGAATTACAAAAGAAAAAAGTTGCAGGCTCTGATCAATCTGTGTTTGAGGCTTTATCTCAAAACCTTCCTGCTTCCGTAACGCAATTAGCGAAAGATAAGGGAACTGTTAATAATGCAGCTGGCGCATACCAAGTTGTTAAAATTACAACACCAACACCATTCCCACAAGTGTTAAATTATTTAGCACACCAATCTGGTGGTATCGTATCAGAAAAACAAGTAACAAGCATTAACACATATGATGTAGCAAGCTATAATCCAGACAAGGATATCGCATATGGTGATCAAGCAACAGTGACAGAAGGTGCAGCGACATACAACAACCAGCTATATGCAAGCGGCCCTTACATTCTCGTGAAGAAAAATGATTACGAAGCACAATTTGTGAAAAACCCAGCTTACCGTGCAGGTAGTGAATATGAACCGAAGATTGCAAAAATCAATGTTCGTTTTATTGAAGATAATGATAGTGCATTATCCGCATTACGTAATGGTGAGATCCACGTTCTTCAGACAGTACCAGAAACAAAGCTAGATATTGTAAAATCTGATACTAAACTAACGTTAAATACTGCTGATAGTAATGCAGTAGCATATTTACAAATGAATACATCTGGTCGCGCTATATCAGATTCAGTAGACTTACGTAAAGCAATTCTTTACTCTATTAATCAAGATGAGTTCATTAGCTACTACCAAGGCAATAAAAAACCTGCTGTATCCACTCTTTCACCACTAGTTAATACAGGCTTAAAACTTGAGGCAGACAGTGAAAAAGTAACAGAGTTTTTAAAAGCCTCTAATGATTAATTATTAAAAATAAGTGTGTAAGTATACTAAACAATTGTCTAAGCATCTAAAAAACAGAGCCTTCTCAAATTATTGAGGAGGCTCTGTTCAGCATGTCGACAAAAGAATAAATATAAAATAAGTGTATCAATAAACAAAGGTTGATTTTCACTCCGAGTTGGCGCTTTCCGCGGGCTTGGCTTCAATCTCCTCGTCACTACGTTCCTGCGGGGCTTTCAGCGCAAGCTCATCCCGTAGGAGTCGCCACTCTCCGTGAAAAATCAACAGCTCCTCATCATTAATATGGGGTGAAAAGCTGAACTAAAATGGTATAATGCTACGATTAAAATACTAAAAAAACCCAACCTATGGGATATGTTTGATTATTTTTCATCCAAGGCAAGCCTCACATGTAGGAAAACGAGACGGTTTCGACGATCCTCACAAAATGCCGTATGTCGGGGTCTTACTATTAGATCACCATACAGCTTTATGCAATCAGGAGTAGCGTTTGTCTACAGTCTGCCCAGAGCCTCCTCAAATTATTGAGAAGGCTCTGGGCAGACTGTTAAAAAAATAGTCAAGAAAATCTTTATGAATGTTTGAATGTTGTGGAGCTTTAGAGGAGGATTTTCGTTCTAGGGATACACGCTTTCCTTGGGTAAGAGCCCAGCCGGAACGGAAATCACCCCCGCTTTGCTGAAAAGCCATATTTTATTTACAACATAAAGAGAGCCTTCTCAAATTATTGAGAAGGCTCTGTAATATATATTAATACTCCATTAAATCTCATTATGTGATTTTGATTTTGGTCCTAGCTCTTCTGGCTCGATATCTGCAAATGTGCCGCCTTCTTCTTCTAAGTCACGCATACGATGTGCAATACGTGATGCGGCAGAAGCTGCGATACTGCCAACTAAATCATCTAAAAACGTATTTACATGATGGCCAGGTTCTGTATCAAGCTTCTTAATAATACCGATTTTTTGCTTGTCTAAGTGTCCAAAAGTTGTTACCGCTATGCTACCATATGTAAAAACAGCTCCAAGGGCGATTGTTTCATCCACACCAAATAAACCCTCATCGGATTCTATTATTTGCTGTAATGGTGCAGATAATAACTTTTTCTCTGCAAGTTCATCTAATTCAATACCTACTAATAAAGCATGTTGAACTTCACGCTTACGTAATACACGCTCAACAGAATGAACACAGTGCTCTAATGTTAAACCTTCATTATAGGATTTTTGCATTTCATAAACAATTTCAGCAATATCCTTTAGCGATACACCGCGACGAATGAGTGCAGCATGGGCTGCTTTCGCTACTTCATCAGAGTGTATACGAGTACTTTTATTATGCATAACTAACCCTCATTTCGATTTTATTGCTAGTAAGTGCTAGCCCAACCTATTATACCTTTACTTTGGCAGTATGGTACAATTTTGTTACAAACACAAGAAGGAGTGTCATCATTGGATAAGGGAACTGTACAAGATTTAAAGTTCTATAGTGAAGCGTTACAGGAGGAATTACAGCTCTACATTTATGTTCCTGCAAATTATTCTCCACTATATAAATATAATATTTTAATTGCATCAGACGGCAAAGATTACTTCCAGATTGGAGGTATTACAAAACTTGCTGATGAACTTATTGATGACTATGAAATCGAAAATTTAATCATTGCATTCGTTCCTTATAAGGACATTAAGGATCGACGTCACAAATATATTCCAAGTGGAGAGCAACATGAAGCATATCTTCGTTTTTTAGCGCATGAGCTTGTGCCATATTTAGACGCTGAATATGCAACCTATCAAATGGGGATGAGCCGCGGAGTCATTGGTGACTCGATGGCTGCAACCGCTTCCTTAATGGCTGCATTAAAATATCCAAGTATTTTTGGTAAGGTCATTTTACAATCGCCGTATGTGGACGAAGATGTTTTGACAGCTGTAGAGAATTTTAAAGATCCAGGCTCAATTTCTATTTACCATATTGTTGGCAAAGAAGAAGATAAAGTTGTCACGATGGATAAAACAATTAAAGATTTTTTAACCCCAAATCGTCAGCTGCATAATCTTATGTTAAACAAAGGATTTTCTACATTTTATGAAGAATTTGATGGCAATCATACATGGAAATATTGGAAACCTGATTTACGTCGTGCATTAATTGAAAATTTCAATTAATATGGGCGATTCAAATTACGAAAAGGGAAATTTCTGTTATACTTTAAGAGAAAAATTGTTTATTTTCGGGAGGTAATGGACTATGAAGTACGGTATTGTGGCATTTCCATCAAAAAAATTGCAAGATTTAGCGAATACTTATCGTAAACGTTACGATCCTCATTATGCGAAAATTACTCCGCATATAACATTAAAGGACAGCTTTGATGCAACGGATGAAGATATTCAATCCATCGTAAAGCAATTAGATGCACTTGTTGCCAAATATGCACCTTTAAACATTCATGCATCACGCATAAGTTCGTTTTTCCCTACGACAAATGCGATTTATTTCCGCATTGAACCAACTGAACAATTAACAGGATTCCACCAAGCTCTAGAAGAGCAAGTACCTTTTAGTGGGACTAAACACGTATTTGTACCACATATTACTATTGCTCAAAAACTGAAGGACTCCGAGCACGATGACATTTTTGGGCAATTACGCATGACAGGTGTTGACGAAAAAGATACAATTGACCGCATTCATCTTTTATACCAATTGGAAGACGGCTCGTGGACAACATATGAAACATTCCGTTTGACTGGAGCTGAGTAATACTTGTATAACGTTAAGATTGTTGAAACAACAAAGGAACATGATGATGCGTTTGCAGTCCGCAAAAAAGTTTTTGTTGAAGAGCAAGGTGTGCCGCTTCATCTAGAATGTGATGCTGAGGATGCAACCGCAACGCATTTCATTATGTACGAAGGCACTGCCCCTGTAGGTGCTGCACGTTTACGCAGTATCGAGGACGATGCCGTGAAAATTGAACGTGTCAGTATCTTACAGGATCAGCGCGGTAAAAAACTAGGTGCTTTAATTATGAAGGAAATGGAGAAGTATGCCATTTCAATTAATAAGAAAAAACTAAAACTCCATGCACAAAGCTATGCTATTCCTTTTTATGAAAAGCTCGGCTACACAGTAACATCTCCTGAGTTTATGGATGCTGGTATCCCACATCGTGCTATGGAAAAAACGATTTAACATAATGAACCAAATAGGTGTTACGAAAATGCTACGGCATATCGTAACACCCTTTTTTTATTTTTCTACAAAACTTAAAAGGTTGATTTATAGATGAACATCCATTCAACCAACCTATCATGTTATTTCATCATTTTAGTAATTTTATCGAAATCTAGTGAAGCGCCATCTTGAATAATAGATTGTACTAATTTATCTTCAAGCTCTTGCGTAATTTGTCTATTGGACACCTTACTTACGCGTCGTACGATTTTTCTTACTTGTTTTTCATTTTTAAAATCAGCATGTTGAATTGCATTTGCTAATGCGAAGATTTCATCCATCGATACCCCAGTTTTTTGTTCAATTGAATTAAAAAATCCGCGATTCATGTTCCCCCTCCTATCAGTTAAAATTTATATTTATTTTCACTGTTGTTTTCATGCACGAAACATTTGACAACTAGTGAAGGCTTTAAACTTTATTCAGATAATGGTGCACTCTGAAGAAAAGCTAAAGCCTCTTATCGACTGTCACATTAATCAAATTAAATGATAGTAGCGCCAACAATGATTAGAAGAATAAATAGGACAACAATTAAGACAAATGTTGAACTATGCCCATGTCCGTAACCATAGTAACCGCCATGGCAACCGTCATGGTGACCACCATAGTAACCGCCATAATCTCCTCCGTAACAACCATCAGCGTGCCCTCCATACGGATGCGCGCCCCAGCCTTGATATCCCATAAAAATACCCCTCCCTTCTATAACCTATAATATGTTTAGGTTGTAAAAATGGGTGGGGTATTCGTCTAGTCAACATTTCCTTTTGGTTTAAATATTAATGCTCCGATAAAGCCAAAAACAACGGCAGCACTGATTCCTGAGCTTGTCACCTCAAACATCCCAGTTAACACACCTACAAGCCCATGTCTTTCTGCCTCAACAATTGCACCATGCGTTAAAGAATTCCCAAAAGATGTAATAGGAACAGTTGCACCGGCACCAGCAAAATTAATAAGTGGGTCATACAAACCCATTCCGGCAAGAATTGCACCAGCTACGACTAGCGTACTTAATGTATGTCCAGGTGTTAATTTACCAACATCCATTAATAATTGCCCT
The DNA here is from genome assembly GCF_001278875.1 of Lysinibacillus sp. FJAT-14222. NCBI lineage: Bacteria > Bacillati > Bacillota > Bacilli > Caryophanales > Bacillaceae > Lysinibacillus > Lysinibacillus sp. FJAT-14222. Next base: position 25,394 of record NZ_LIYL01000050.1, read on the forward strand.
ATGGCGCAAATAATACCTCCTACAAAAAACGCAAACACAAATGTCATAACCATAGCTTTTGCCTCATTTCATTGTAATTTCAATCGCATGTGCCGTACATGGAATTGTCTCGCCCTGTTGAAATGAAAGCGGAGACAGTAATGCTCCTGTCGCCACAAGAAGTACTCGTTTATAGGTACCTGCTCGCATCTGTTGGATCACATAACTAAAAAAAACAGCTGCTGAACAACCTGCGCCACTTGCACCGGATTGGAATGTCTCATCCTGTCCATAAAACTCATCACCCGCATCACGTAAAGGTTTTAACTCCTCACTCTTTACGCCACTTTCAACAAACATTCCTTTTAGAAGTTTTAACCCAAGATGACCTAAATCACCTGTTAAAATTAAATCATAGTGGTACATTTTTTGATCACGCTGCTCTAAATGTGATTGAATGGTCTGAAAAGCGGCCGGTGCCATCGCTGCGCCCATGTGAAATGGATCATCCATACCGTAATCAACCGATTTTCCAATAGTTGCTGCTTCAATAGAAGGGTATTCCTCATGATGCTTACCAATAAGAGCATAACCAGCAGCCGTTACCGTCCATTGAGCAGTTCGGGGCTTTTGCGAGCCATAATTGATTGGATAGCGGAATTGTCGCTCAACCGCATTGTGTTGACTGGATGCACCAGCTAGCGATAAATTGGCGGCACCTATTTCTGTTAAAAGGCTCGCAACAATTACTGAAGAAACAGAGGTGGCACACGCTGAGAATAATCCAATAAAAGGAATATCTAAATCCCTCGCTGCAAAATTGGTTGGTGTCATTTGATTAATTAAATCGCCACCCATAAAGTAATCTATGTCCGGATTTTTCACGCCCGCTTTTTTCATAGCAATTTCACAGGCCTCTTGAACCATTTTTCGATGACCCTGTTCATTTGTTTTCATTTGCCATCGTTCATCATCGTAAGTCGCATCAAAATGTTGACTAAAAATACTACGTTTCTCTAGTGGACCTGCTACCACACCACTGGCTATTAAGGACGGCTTCGATTGAAAGACAATTACCATGAAACCACTCCTATCGTTACAAGAATGAATTTAATAAGTGCAATAAAAAAGGCAGAGACAACACCAAATAATACAACTGACCCAGCTAATTTAAATAAATTTCCACCAACACCAAGTACTAATCCTTCAGATCTATGCTCAATAGCAGCAGAAATAACAGCATTACCAAACCCTGTAACAGGCACAGCTGATCCAGCCCCAGCAAATTGACCAATTTTCTTATATAAACCCAAGCCTGTTAAAATCATGGCGAAAAATACCATTGTTGCAACAGTTGGATTTCCGGCTGTCGCTTCGGTAAAATCAAAGAAAATTATATAAAAAAGAGAGACGGCCTGTCCGATTGTACAAATAAGGCCACCTACTAAAAATGCCTTTGCAACATTCTTAAAATAGGGCGGTTTCGGCGTGACATTTTGTTCTAATTTTTGGTATTGTTCTTTTTCCACTATGTTTCCTCCTTCGCCAGTTTTTTTAATTTCTTTATTTTATCTTTCAGTTTATTATCTTCAACTTGATCCCTTTTTATTTTATTGGCTTCATAAAATATTTTATAATCAGCTGAGACAAAAACATCTTTGTTTGGATATTTTTCATCAAATTTCTTTTGCAACTTTTTCTCTAATTTAGCCTTTTTCCACTTATCCCATTGTTTAATTTGAACTGCTACAAGCATACTATTGTCATATTGAATAACCGTTGTTTTGTCTACAAATTTCTGTTCTTTTAAAATGGCTTCAACTTCCTTTTCATTTTCCGGTGAACCGTAGACAATAAATTTTTCTTTTTCACCGCAACCACTTAAAAGCGATAAACTGACTAATAGAGGTAACATCATTCCTAATAGCTTCAAGTTTTACCCTCCTTTTCTTTAAAGTTTCTCCAGACATATAAAAACTATTCATTTGACTATATATACAAAGGCCCGAGTCCATTTTTCATAAGTACATATTGTAGAAGTAGTAACGAGGAAAGGAGGTGACAATATGGGTTGTGGCAAGCCAACAAATCCTATTGGACCAATCCATTCAGCAGGCTGCGTTTGTGACGTAGTACGCGCTATTTTAGACATTCAAAATCAAGCGGTGAGAGAAGAATGTCAACCATGTACAGCTAACTGTTTCTTAGAACCACTTGGAGGCATAGTAAGTCCCGCACGCTCTCATGCAGATACACGTGTATTTATGTTAATTACCAAAGATGGTACTCCTTTTAAAGCATTTTTTAGTTCTCCAACAGCAGAACCAGATATATGCACATCAGTGTTTTTCCGTGTAGAAGATATGTTCGATGAATGCTGCGCTACTTTGCGTGTTTTAGAGCCTTTATGTTCATTTGACTCCAGTGAAAGTACAGTAGATCTATTAAGTCGTGATGGCTGCTGTGTCAACATGAAAAAAATATGTAAAGTAGATGATTGGAATTCAACTGAGAGCTGTATTACTGTAGATTTATCATGCTTCTGCGCTGTACAATGTATCGCTGATGTTGACTTAGGGATTTGTGAATAATCTTTTCTCCTTTGACACACTACACATAAAAAAAGTGTACAGCATCCTCTGCTGTACACTTTTTTCATAAGGTTGGTAATTGTTTACCTCGCCATAATATTCGTTCTATGTCCTCAAAATATATAATTTCTTGTGTCTTTAATTCTAAAGAAGTAAGCATCATTGAATCGGACTGCACTTCAGATGCACTACCGCGTAAATTCCTACCGTCTTTTAAACATATTACTAGCGGTTGATAAGCTTTTTGCCGAAACGGCTTTTCTAAAAATTGAAGTTGCTTTAGTAAATACGGATCTATTTGTACTTCTTCTTTTTCTTCAATAGTCTGTTCATTGTAATAGCCGTCCTTCATATACACTGATGTACTTTCATCCAAATCAAGTTCATGCAGGACCTTGGAAATTTTCAGAAAATATGATGGCGATTTTATAAACAAGCGTGGCTCTTGATCCACATTACTCACTTCCCTTTTTCCATACAATATGCAAAAGAAAGGAATTTGGTTCTCAGCCTATTTGGCTTATGAACACTGTCGCTAAACCTAAGTAAATTAAAATACTTGTAATATCATTTAATGTTGTAATAAATGGACCTGATGCGACAGCTGGATCAATCTTCATGCGGTGCATAAGCAGTGGAATAAAAGAACCTGCAAGTGTTGCTACTAAAATAGAACCACAAAGCGCTGCTCCCACAAGCATTCCAAGAATCAACTCTTGTTTCCAAACATAGATAATGCCGATTACAATCAACCCACAAACAATTCCAGACATTAAGCCTGTACCGGCCTCACGTAGTAGTAATTTTAGCTTGCTATGTTCTTCGACATCTCCTGTTGCAATTCCTCGAATAGCTACCGCTAGTGCCTGTGTTCCACTATTTCCAGAAGTACCTGAAATGAGAGGGATAAACACTGCGAGTAACGCAACTTGTTCTAGCGTTGCCTCAAATTGTCCCATCAAATTTGCTGTCAACATCCCTAAAAACAGCAATATGACAAGCCATGGTAATCGTTTTTTAGCCGCTTGTAACGAGGTCGTATCAAATTTATCCATATCGGAAATACCCGCTAATTTAGAGTAATCCTCCGATGCTTCCTCATCAATAACGTCAATAATATCGTCGACTGTGATAATCCCTAGTAATTCTCCCTTGTCGTCGATAACTGGAGTTGCTAAGAAATTATAGTCCTTCATAATTTGAGCAACCTCTTCTTGGTCATCCCCAGCATGCACCATCACAACACGTTCATTCATAATCGAACGTATAAGGGTATCTTCATCAGCAATAATTAAATCACGAAGTGAAATAACGCCTGTTAATCGATGTGCCTCATCAACAACAAAAATATAATAAATGGTTTCGGCATCTGGCGCCTCTTTCCGTAAAATCGCCATCGCTGAACGAACAGTGGAATTTTCTGGTATAGCTACATATTCAGTCGTCATAATAGAACCAGCTGTATCTTCGTCATAGCTTAATAACTCATTAATTTCTTCAGCTGTTTCCTCATCCATCATGCCTAAATAGCTTTCACGTTGTTTCGTATCTAACTCATTTAAAACGTCTGCTGCATCATCCGCATACATATGAGAAAGCATTTCTGCACCATATGACGGATCCATCTCAGCTAGATACGCTGTGTATTCATCATCATCTATTTCGATTGACTCAAAAATATCAGCCATTTCCGTCGGAGACAAGAACGAATAGATGATCTTTCGTATATCAGGTTCCACCTTCTCATAAAACGTTGCCTGATCATATGGATGAAGCTCTAAAAACTCATCGCGGAATGCGTTTATATCATGTGCTTCGAGCATTTCTCGCAAACGTGCTTCGTCGAATTGCACATCATTCTTTTCATTTCTTTCCTCTATCATGCTTGTCCCCTCCTTCCGAGCAATCAATCATTCATACGGGGAATGCCGTAAATCTACCTTTTATATAATAGAGTGTATTGTACCTTTTCTGCAAACCCTTTTTTTACTACTTAGCACTTACGACATCGCTGCAATCCAATTGGATAAATTTGCGGGTAAAAGTTTCTATTTTATCCTATTACCATAACGTGTGGTTGATTTCCGTTCCGACTGGGCGCTTTGTAGCTGCCGCTTTGCTTTCGCTACAGAAAACATTTGTTGTTGCTGTCGCTTTCGCACAGATAAAACAATTGTTGCTGTCGCTTCGCTTTCGCACAGATAAAACAATTGTTGCTGTCGCTTCGCTTTCGCACAGATAAAACATTTGTTGCCGCTTCGCTTTCGCACAGATAAAACATTTGCTGTCGCTCCGCTTTCGCACAGATAAAACAATTGTTGCTGTCGCTTCGCTTTCGCGCAGAGCTTCCTGGGGGCGTCCGAGGAGTCGCCCAGTCTCCACTACAATCAACTTATATACCTAACATACATTCAAAAAAAATGTCATGCTCAACTATGGTACTGAGCCTAAAAAACCTCTACTCTACTTTATCCTACAATCACTTTCTTTTCTGTTAACGTGCTGTTAAGAAAACTTATTACTTTTATAGAAAATAAAATGATAAGGAGATGCCCGTTTGTGCGAACATCTCCTTACATAAACATGATTTAGTAATAGTTTTACACAATTAGTGAACTAAAGACTGTTTAGATAGTCTTCGGTATAGTGTAGTTTTTCCAAAATTCAAGCTAAGGAGTCATTTAATAATCGCTGCATATCTTCGTTTAAGTTACTTGTGAATTGTAAACTCTTACCTGTCAAAGGATGAAGCATCTTTAAGGACACACAATGTAGGGCTTGTCTATTAATATGTTCACGACTTCCGCCATAAAGTTCATCTCCAACAAGTGGATGTCCCAGATAGGCCATATGTACACGAATTTGATGTGTACGCCCCGTGTGCAACTTTAGTCGTATATGTGTCAGCGGCTCATCCTGTAAATAAAAACATCTTAAAATTTCCACATCTGTATGGGCAAATTGACCGTCTTCACGCACTTCTCGCTCAATGATACTCGTCTCTTTACGTCCAATAGGAGCAATGATTGAGTGTATATCTTGTGCAACATGTCCATGTACAATCGCTTCATATTGTCGAGAAATTGCTCCATTGCGCTGTGCAAGCCCCGTTAAATGATGGATATGAGCATGTTTAGCAATGCATAACAAACCAGAAGTATCACGATCAAGTCTCGTTACGATATGGGCAGTAGATGCTAGACCTTGCTGCTGAAAATGACCGCACACTAGATTGGCTACACTTTGTGTTGGGTGCTCTCGTGAAGGAATCGTACTCTGATGTGCTGGCTTATTAAGCACTAAGATAGTTTCGTCTTCATAAACAATAGCAAGTTCACCATACTCAACAGCGAGCCCTTCACTTTTTTCTTCGGGGGGAAATTTAACTTCAACTCGATCCCCAACGTGAAGAGGATGTCTAACATTGCGTTCGACATCATTCACTGTCAGTAAGCCCCCATCAAATTTAATGGCCGTTAAAGCTCGCTTAGAGATGCGCCATTCAGTTAAGGCCTCCCGTAGTAGTTGACCTTCCTTTTGTGCTATAAAATGCAGTGTAAATCTTGTATCCATCTCACTCATTTGCCACGAATGATTCATGTACTCGTTCCCAGAATGGGAATGGACGGAAACGTGCAAAACGCACTCTTTCATTTGCTACATTAAATGCAATCGACTTCACATCGCCTTGCGTAACTTGTAAATGATCAACTGTCATATTAAAGTTTTGTTCATTAACTGGACGTAAAATACAGTGATGGTGTGCTGGTAATATGAGCGGTGAACCAACTGTACGGAAGACGCGGTTATTGATAGATGCTATTTCAGTAATTTGGAGTGCTGCTAAAGTCGGGTGAATAATTGCTCCACCGAGGGCTTTATTATAAGCTGTACTACCAGAAGGAGTTGACACACAAAGACCGTCTCCACGGAAACGTTCAAACTGATTGCCATTTAACTCAACATCCATAACAAGTGTGACGTCAGGTGATTTCACGGTTGCTTCATTTAACGCTAAATACGTATTGGACTCCGCATTATGATGCTCCACCTTTACCTCTAATAGTGGATACTCCACAACATTAAAGTCCTTTTTGGCAATGGACAAAACAAGCTTTTCTAATTCAGATGGCTTCCAATCCGCATAAAATCCTAAATGTCCTGTATGGATACCTACGAAGGCAACCTGATCTAGCAAATGAGCATATCGATGAAAGGCATGTAATAATGTGCCATCTCCTCCAATAGAGATTACGATTTCAGGCGCTTCTTCATCATAAGTTAACCCAAAATCCTGCAAATACGTTCTGGCTAGCTCCATTAATTCGTTCGATTGTGCATCTCTACGTGATTGAATGGAAAATTTCATTGTGTGTCACGCTCCTTCTCCGATAGTAAATTAGGATTCGATGCTTCTTTGTATTCACTAAAATAGGCTTGCGCTTCTTGAATCTCACTGCGAATGGACGACATTTCCTCATCCAATCGAAAGGCGGCTTCTGCTGCACTTTGAAGGCGATTTTTTATTTCCTCAGGGAACATGCCTTTATATTTATAATTTAGTGAATGCTCAATAGATGCCCAGAAATTCATGGCAAGCGTTCTTATTTGAATTTCAGCTAATACCACTTTTTTCCCTTGTATCGTCTCTACAGGATATTCCACAATCATATGGTATGAACGGTATCCACTTGGCTTATTATGTGTAATATAGTCACGCTCTTCCACTACACGCATATCTTTACGTTGACGTATTAGCTCTGTAACTGTTGAAATATCATCTACAAATTGACACATAATACGAAGGCCTGCGATATCACCTAGCTCATCACCTAGTTGTTTAGAAGGCTCAAAGTTTAGTCCTTTTTCTAATGTTTTATCGTATATACTTGCTAAAGGCTTTACACGTCCAGTAACAAATTCAATTGGTGAATTTGCATTAACAATACCAAATTGCGAACGCATACCTTTTAATTTTACTTTTAACTCATCTACTGCTTGTTTATAAGGACTTAAAAATATTTCCCATTGTCCCATCGCAAAAACCTCCCGACATTCGGTATCGAACAAAACCAACACCGTCTGTTCGTTTTGTCTTTTTATTCAGCGAGAATTGCCTTGAAGTGTTGTTCCACCGCTTGGACAAATTCCGCTCCATAATTGTAATTTCCTTCAATATTATACACGAGCATTTCCAATTCATCGTAAAAATTTGTAAGTTCAATAACTTCTTTACCTAATTGGAGCTTTGGATTTTGCTTTTTCTGTAAAATATGTACAAGTTGATCCCAACTACTCGGTGAAAAACGCAAGTAATGGTAATCCTCTCCTGCATCAAGTAAATAAATAAACGCAAAGTCATCAGAATCTGCAATTAATTGTGCAGCAGGTTTTAACTGTAAATTTACTTCAATGTCGTTTAAACTAAAATGAAGTTGCTCGTTTTCAAAATTCAATGTTTCTATTGTATAAATTTTACGCACATGCGGTTCCCCTTTTCGTCTTACTCTTCCTCTTATTTTAGCATACAGGGTACTTAGTTGCAGTGTGTAAATATTAAATCAACGAATTAAACTTTAACTCATAAGCATAACGTAGGGTTGATTGCATGGTATACGCTTTAACAAATGTCATCCCAATCTTTTGATGATGAGCCAACCTAAAAAAGTGTGTTGATAAACCATTTTGAAAATAGGTAGGTTGACTTTTTCTGTAAGGTGTAACACGTAGACGTTATCATAGGCTGGTTTTTCTCGTATTTCTCCTACTGGAGTGAGCACCTTCGCCACAGAGAAAAGGAAATAACCAATATCACGACAAGCTATCTATCTCTTAATCAACACATGCGTGAAAAAATAAAATAAACAGGTGAGCATAAATGGCACAACAACTTGAAATCGAATTTAAAAACCTCTTAACAAAACAACAATACGAGCATTTATTACAAGAGTTCCATATTCTCGAAAATGCTATTCATCGTCAAACAAATCATTATTTTGACACACCTTCTCAAGCTATTCGGAAACTACAAAGCGGGCTCCGTATCAGACAAATCGACAAATATTATGAATGTACCTTAAAAGAAAAAAGTGCAGAACATGAACATTTAGAGACTACTGATGAATTAACTGCTGAGCAAGCTAAAAAAATGCTTGTTGGTGAAGGCTTCTATGCCCAAGAGGTAGCCAATAGACTAGCTTTATATAACATTCCTTTAGAAGAATTAGAAGTATTTGGTTCGCTGACAACTGATCGTGTCGAAATTCCTTATAAAGATGGTCTTCTAGTGTTTGATCATTCTTTCTATTTGCAGTGCGACGATTATGAGGTAGAATATGAAACAAAAGATGCAATAAAAGGAAATGCAATCTTCGACGAATTTCTACAGCAATATGGTATCAAAAAACAGACTGCGGATAAAAAAATCGCACGCTTTATGAAAGCATTACAAATGAATAAAAAATAATACTAATAGTAATTATGCCTCGGCATAATTGCGTCCGGAATCGGCTTTGTGCTTAGGCCTGCAGATATTTTTTGTGCGAAAGCGCAGTGCTAACGTAGCGGCAGCAACAGGGTTTTGTCTGTGCGAAAGCGAAGCGGCAGCAGCAGGGGGTTTGTCTGTGCGAAAGCGAAGCGGCAGCAACAGGGGTTTGTCTGTGCGAAAGCGAAGCGGCAGCAACAACAGGATGCAGGTCAGTTAGCCGTTATCGCATGGATGCGATGATTTTAGGCTAACATCCTATGTGAACTCCTTTCCGATTCTGTGACATCCGGCGGAGGCATTAGATCAACGTCATGTTGGTCACTCAGTCTTTGCCACAGGACGTGGCATTCTTAGACTAAGTTCCTCTATTTCTGCGGATGTTGCTAAAATAAATTAACCAGTATAACAAGAAAGGGTGACCAACTCCTTGGATATCCAATCACTCAGAACTTTACTTGAAATTCAAGCAATGCAAACATTAGGCTCTACAGAAAATTCATCGTCAAACAATCTTACAGACAGTAATTCTATGTTTTCAGACATGATTAGCGAATTGCTCGGCGACGCAACGACTGCTAATAGTGCAAAATTATCTAGTATGCTGGGGAGTGTATCAAGCGCTTCGTCATTAATGAACCAGCTTAGTAGTTTAAATGGGTTGTCTGAAAACGTGGGAAATAGTGCGTATCAATCATTGCTATATCAAGGTTCTAATGCAGTCTTTATCCCTACTTCTGTACAGGCAGCATTAGCAAACACACAATCTAGTACAAAACTCGACTCCTATGTTTCAGATAATGTTATTGGTTCAACAGCGTATGCCAATGCATTAGCAGGAGCGAATCAATACGCTTCGATTATTGAAAAGGCAGCATCTACATATAATGTACCTAAAAAACTTATCGCTGCAGTGATTAAGCAAGAGTCTAATTTTAATTCAAATGCAATTAGTCATGCTGGAGCACAGGGATTAATGCAATTAATGCCAAAAACAGCGCAATATTTAGGGGTTACAAACTCTTTTGATCCTGAACAAAATATTATGGCAGGGGCCAAATATATACGCCAAATGCTAGATAAATTTGATAACGATCCAACGTTAGCGTTAGCTGCTTATAACGCGGGAGCTTCACGCGTGACAAAGTATGGTGGCATTCCTCCTTTCAAAGAAACACAGAATTATGTCAAAAAAGTGATGAATTACTACACAGCTTAATCGCATAATCACTGTTATTACGGTCCTTTTCGGCAAATTTCACCCATAGTGGTGAAATTTGTGCTTTTCTAGCGAGAAACATTTGGAAAGAGCGCTTTATTTGTATAAACGAAAATACGTTGATAGAATGAAAGTAGTCACAAGAAATTCACATTTTAGAAGATGACAAACTATCCATTATTCCTTGGCGTAAACATTCAGCTCATCACCGATAGAGGTGAGAGTCTTCTACTGAATGAAGATATAAAATTATACTTTTACGATATAAAGAATAAAAGGAGCATATAACTTATGAGTCGAAAATACACTGTTCCTTATGAGGAGCTGGGAGCTGAAAAACTTTCAGAGCTTATTCATGCGTTTTATAAAAGAGTTGCTCAGCATCCTAATCTTATTCCAATCTTTCCGAAAGATTTGACAGAGACAGCCCGTAAGCAAATTCAATTTCAAACACAGTACTTAGGTGGACCAAATCTTTTTACTGAAGAGCATGGACATCCAATGATGCGTGCACGTCATATGAATTTTCCGATTACACCTGATCGTGCTCAAGCTTGGCTCGAATGTATGTCCGAAGCAATGGACGAAGTTGGTTTGGAAGGGAAGTTCCGCGAAACTTATTATCAACGATTAGTATTAACAGCTCATCACATGGTTAATACGCCAAATGACGATGAGGGGGAATTATTACGTGAATAATATTCAAATGCTGCAAGAGCCAACTCCTGTGATTTCTACTGCTAATAAGCCTATTGAATTGTATATTTTCGTAGATCCACTTTGTCCTGAAGCTTTCAGTATGCAAGCAATTCTTCGTAAGTTACAGCTAGAGTACAATCATTACTTTACATGGCGCCTTGTACTAAGCACAGAGCTAGCCTCTTTAAATTGTTTAAGTAAGCGCGTAAAGGGTTGTGCATCGGGCATTGAACTCGACATAAATCATCCTGTTTTACCATCTATCGCTATTAAGGCAGCAGAGTTACAGGGTAAACGTGCAGGAGCACGCTATTTGTTGAAACTACAAGAATATGTATTACTAAACCATCAAGATGTAAATTCCTATGCTACGCTTTTAAAAATTGCTGAGGATGTTCGATTAGACATGAGTGAATTCACTGCAGACTTTGGTTCAAAGGAAACAGCTCGTGCCTTTCAGTGCGATTTATATATTAAACGCGAAATGGAAGTTGATGAAGTACCTAGCGTTGTATTTTTCAATGAATGTATTGAAGATGAGGGTCTTAAAGTTAGTGGTAGCTATTCCTATGAAGTTTATGAACATATTTTACAAGAGATGATGGATGAACAACTTGTGCGTCAACCATTACCAACAATAGAAGAGTTATTTACAAGATTCCATACGCTCTCAACAAATGAAATAGCTTTCATCTACTCATTAACAGAGCAAACAGCTGAACGTGAATTAAAGAAACGTATGCTGCAACAAAAGATTGAACGAATTCAGACAGATCACGCTACACTATGGCGTATTAAATAATGCAATTATATTATTATTCTAAGAAGCTCCTAAAAATAAAAGCAAGTGAAGTTTTCTTCACTTGCTTTTATTTTTCTTTTATTAGCCCCATCATTAACTTTCTTTCGGATTATAAGGCTCTATATATTTATCGGAATGTTCTAGTGATTTATCGGAACATATTAGTAATTTGTCGGAACGTTTCAGCGATTTATCGGAACATTTTTGAGTTTTATCGGAATACTTGGCTGTTTGATCGAGATTTATAACAAAATAAAAGAAGCGCCACTATCCTCGACAGATAGTGACGCCTCTCTTTCACAAAGGGGATGGGAGAAATGTTCACGTTCAAACAAAGGGGTGTATGTTTGTTTTGTGATTTATTTCACATGAATCAATTTATCATGGAATAATAAATTTAGCAATATATCCGATGTTAGATTCACAAATTTGTCAAATAGAAAGCGATTACAAACAGTATTTTTTCAAGAAACACACTTTTAAACATTTAGAAATCAAAAAAAATCATTATTCTTTAATTTTTTATTGTTAAACTTATCATAGAAAAAAGGCTGTAGTAATTTCCCTACAGCCTTCCCAATTAATTATTCAACAATAATTTTTCTAACTCATTTAAGCGTTCTTCAAATACTTTACATGCATCATCAATCGGTTTTGCCACGTTCATGTCAACACCTGCTGACTTTAATACCTCAATTGGGAAATCAGAGCAGCCTGCTTTTAAGAAGTTATTAATATAACGTTCTACAGCTGGTGCACCCTCTTCTAAAATTTGTTTACTTAATGCTGTTGCAGCTGCTTTACCTGTAGCATATTGATACACATAGTAATTATAGTAGAAGTGCGGAATACGAGCCCATTCTAAGCCGATTTCCTCATCTACAACAATATCCTCGCCGAAGTATTGTTTATTTAAATTATAGTAAACCTCTGTTAAACGCTCTGCTGTTAAAGATTCACCGTTCTTATCCATTTGATGGATTAGATGTTCAAATTCAGCAAACATTGTTTGTCTGAAAACAGTGCTTCTGAAGCCGTCTAACCAATGATTTAATAAATAAATTTTCTGTTGTGGATCTTCAATTGTTTTCAGTAAATAATCATTTAACAGTTCTTCATTACATGTCGAAGCTACTTCAGCTACAAAAATAGAATAGTCGCCATAAACAAACGGCTGCGTTTTACGTGAATAGTAACTGTGTACACTATGACCAAATTCATGAGCTAGTGTAAACAGATTATTAACATTGTCTTGCCAATTCATTAAAATGTATGGATTTGTTCCAAAGGCACCTGAAGAGTACGCACCACTGCGTTTCCCTCTGTTTTCTAAGACATCCACCCAGCGGTTATCAAGACCACTTTGAACAATACCTTGGTATTCCTCACCAAGTGGCGCTAAAGCCTTTACTAAAATATCTTTCGCTTCGTCGTAAGTGACTTTCATGTCGACTTCCTTAACGAGTGGCGCAAATAAATCCCACATATGCAGTTCGTCTACGCCTAAAAGCTTTTTCCGTAATGAAATATAGCGCTGCATAGCTGGCAAATGTTTATGGATTGTTTCCACCAATTGATCATAAACATTTTCTGGAATGAAGTTATTAGACATTGCCGCATGGCGTGCAGAATCATAATTACGAATGCGTGCGCTGACATTATGTTTCTTAACATTGCCAGTTAATGTAGCCGAAAACGTATTTTTAAAGTTGCCATAAATTTCGTACATTGCTTTAAAGGCATTTTCACGAACAGAACGATCTTTGCTTTCTAAAAATTTAATGTAGTTGCCGTGTGTTAACTGTACTTCTTCCCCATCTTCATTTTTCACTTTAGGGAAGACCATATCAGCGTTGTTTAACATACTAAATGTATTGGAAGCTGTACTTGTAACCTCAGACATTTGTGCAAGTAATGCTTCCTGTTCTGCTGGTAATACGTGCGGACGTGCCATCGTTATTTCTTTTAAGGATTGCTTATACAGTTGTAAATCTTTATTTTCTGTTAAGTAACGTTCTATAGTTTCTTCACTCAATGATAAAATCTCTGGTGTTAAAAACGATAGAGCAGCTGAAATACTAGTCGCCAATGTTTGAATACGACTATTCATATCCTGATAGAAGCTATTTGTCGTATCTTGGTCATAACGCATATGTGCATACGTGTAAAGCTTCATTGTACGTTCATAAATATCATCATGGTAAGTTAAAACCGCCAATAATGCATCTGCCCCATCGTTTAACGTACCTGCATAGCTAGGTGCCTTTTTTGCAATTTCTGCAATTTCCTTATATTCATCTTCCCATAGAGCGTCGGTTGCAAATATATCCTCCAAGCGCCAAGTTAATTCTTCTGGAACTTCATTTCTTAATAAAACTTGATTGCTGTTACTAGCCATGTGGCAGCCCCCTTTATATGTGAGTTTTTCTTATACTCTCATATTTTCTCAGTATATTGTGGCAATTGCAAATAAATGTGTATACACTTGCTCACGTATATTTGGATAATAGTCAGTTTTTTGATAACTTTTCTCAAGCACCATTCCATAATTTTTGATAGCCTGTACTGCTCGAGCTGTAACCTCTACATTGTGTTGGATTAAAAACGATCGAATATCCTCATCGCATAATTCATGAGGCAGTAGCAGTAATCGTCGACTAAAATGATGCAAAATCGTTTGCCACTCAACGGAGAACATCTGAATCGCCTCCGCGTCTTTTACCGGGACACCAACGTAATCAGGCATAGCAGTAAGTGCAAAACGTAACTCATAACTACTTCGTAAAAATGAATCTTGCACCCCTTTTTTACTATGTAATAATCGCTGATACACGAATTGTTTACAAAGCTTTTTATAAAGTTGCCAATAAAGAGGAAATTCCTCTTTCGTAATTGATTTAGGCTCATAAAAGGGAAAATGCTGCTTGTGAATAGGTACTTCTTGTACTTTGCCTATAAAAGTATGCCCATGAACATGAAGAAGATTCGTCCAATAAATAAATCTTGATGTCTTTGCATCATAGGTCACTAAATAAGACACGCCTCGCGTTGAAGTAGTTATCACTTTTTGCATAATCGGAGAAATAAAAATCTTTTGGATACCTTGATTGGATTGTTTTTGAGGTGTTTGAAAAAGCCACAATGGTTGTATAGAATTTTTCGCATATCCAGATGTACGCAATAACCACTTTTCATGAGAGATTGAGCTACATTGAAATTCTATAGCAATTTGCTTTTGCTTTTTTGTCACAAGCATATCTGGTCGCTGCGAAAGTTCTGGTAAATAAGGCTCCAGCTTTACTGTATGCCCGAGTTTTCTCAGCCATTCAAATAATTGAAGTTTTCCTTGTAAATGAAGTTGGGATTCACCCTCTGCAAATAACTGTACACAGCTGTTATCAGCGATATGAGCAAAATGAGGTATATTATATTGCCCGATCTTTAATTGGACGGGCTGTAGGCATTGAGGACAATAAAATTTCATCTGTCGCCTATATCGTTGTAAGTCTTCCCTCGAATATTGGTATGGAAGAAAAGGCTGCTGCTGCTCATTATAGGCAATAAGCATAAAATCATCTCCTTTTTCACTTATAGTAAAGGAGTTTTTTTATAGCAACAAATAAATAACGGTTTTTTCTTGAAATTTTAAAAATGCTACCTTTTAAAAAAAAGACTGTAAACCAACTTGATTATTATCAAGTTAGTCTACAGTCTAAGCCCTTGAATCAGGTGCTCATTACTTTAAATAAAATATTTTCGTACTGTTTCAAAGCAATTAAATTCCATAATTTTATCGCCATATTCCTCTAGGCGATGAATTGTGAAATTCGATGGTAATAAAAATTCTTTGATGACTGCATTTCTATCGTGACGATTTAGATCATCATCTGCATTCACGAAGTCAACTACTAAATAGTACCAATCTTCATATTTGAATAATGAGGAATCCACTAATTCATCTGTCATGCGTTTCGCTACAGGGATTAACTCATCAATATCTTTAAATTTATAAACATAAATGTCTGTATCCATAAACAATTCTGACTCATCCATGTCACCGAATTGAGTTAGTTGACTGAGAAGATCTTCTCCTACGTCGTCGAATGGGGCAAACATTTCTTTGTGTTCATCAAAATGCGAATGACCATCTAAGGATTCACCGTCTTTTAAAATATGTGCACGTGTGACAATGATTTCCAAGCCTACGTCAGACGCATTGATATGAATCCAAATCGGACCTTCTACATCAAAATAATCCTCTGTGTTTACTTCATCAATCATATCCCAAAAAAGTTGTTCACCCTTTGCTCGATTGTACCAAATCTCTTCACGACTATAGCCGCGATCCTCTATATCATTGTACGTAATAAAGAGCTTGAGTGTATTTTCGTTTACACGTTCGATGTCCACTAGACCTCATCTCCCTTCACTGTCATTTGTCGAAAAACAGTTTTGTTTCATTAGTATGCTTTTATTCATTATTTTTAACCTTCATACTCCGTTTGTTTTTCAACCTTTGACCACACTACAGTAAAACCGTCGAGCAACTGCATTAATCAATGACGCCTTGGCGTAATTGCATCCGGAGGCTTTACCTTCATTTAATCTTTAAACTAAATGAAGATAAGTTTTTTGTTCACAGTTGTCTCTAATTCTATTGTATGCTGTTCTGTCATAAAATGAAAAGGATATACACCGTTTCACAGAAGATATTTGAATTATTGAAATTGTAGTAAACTATTAAGCTTAAATCAAGTTTAACATACTTTTACGGAAATATATGACTTTCCCCTATTAATTATTATACTTTATATAGAAGGTTTTACATAAGTAAAACACAAAAAAATAGATGCCACAATATGCTGGTTGCATTTGTAACATCTAATACTTATTATATGCAGAATACAAGGATTTTAGTTCACCATGCGCTGCGCTTCTTGTAATTGATAAGCACGAACCTTGCGAGGAAGGAAACGACGAATTTCATCCTCGTTGTAGCCAACCTGTAAGCGTTTCTCGTCTAAAATAATTGGACGACGTAATAAACCTGGATACTCTTGAATTAATTCATATAAGCGTTGTAATGGTAAGCTTTCAACATCAACATTTAATTTTTGGAAAATTTTTGAGCGAGTTGAAATAATTTCATCCGTACCATCCTCTGTCATACGCAAAATTTCTTTAATTTCACTAATGCTTAACGGTTCGGAAAATATGTTACGTTCTGTATATGGGATTTCATGCTCCTCTAACCATGCTTTCGCTTTTCGGCAAGACGTACAACTTGGTGATGTAAATAAAGTTACTATCATACTGACACATCCTTTCCTTATAATCATTATCTATAAACCAGTGTGTTAAATTAGAATTAATGTAATGTAGATCTACATACCATTATACAGTACTCTGTGGTGTTTGAATATAGTCCCAACAAAAAAAAGAACAGTTTTATCACGAAATTTTCTGTTTATTTATACAGCTTTCAAAGTAGTTACTTCTTTGCATGAACTACTAATAATATTCCCATTAGCAGAGCATTTTAAACACTCATTTCTTGATTGTTTTTGTTCTCATTTAAAAACTTTAAACGAGAATATTGTAGATTCAGTGTGTACAATCCTAGACGTTTATTTACTAATATTGGTTGCATTTTCAAA
Organism: Lysinibacillus sp. FJAT-14222; assembly: GCF_001278875.1. Lineage (NCBI taxonomy): Bacteria > Bacillati > Bacillota > Bacilli > Caryophanales > Bacillaceae > Lysinibacillus > Lysinibacillus sp. FJAT-14222. The sequence goes on from NZ_LIYL01000050.1 coordinate 42,825, forward strand.
TAAATAGTTCATCACCATAATGTTTGGTTGATTTCCGTTCCGCCTAGGCGCTTTCCTGGGATGTGTATAGATAAAAAAAGCAGCGAAAATAGCATATAATTTTTTTCCGAGAATGAACACCGCCAAAAGTCTGACTTTACAGATTTTCCGAACGAGAAAACCCATCACTTGCATTTCACCGAGCCTTTATAATATAATTTTTTGCAATCAATCAATTATGTCTTTAGTGAGTTCATCTCATCCATACACTTGGAAGACAGTTATTGAACTAAATAAAAAGCGCTGACGAAGAGTAGTACATATGCGATTTACACGTTTAGAGAGTCTGTGGTTGCTGCAAACAGATCGTGTAAGCATTTGGAATGGACTTCTGAGTTAGCTTTGTGAACGTTTAAGTATAATTACTTGAGTCTATTAGCAAAGCTCGTCCCTTCACGTTACGAAGTAGAGTGGCCTTTATAGGCAAGCTGGGTGGTACCGCGGATTCAAACATCATTCGTCCCTTCATTAGACTAATAATGAGGACGCATGATGTTTTTTATTTTGGGTTTTAACTACTTTCAGCAACAATCTTAGGGACGAAATTCAAGGAGGAAATGACAATGACAACTATTTTTTCAGGCGTACAGCCAACGGGTATTGTAACTTTAGGGAACTATTTAGGTGCATTTAAGCAATTCCCTGCATTACAAGATGAAGGAGATGCTGTTTACTGTATCGTCGATCAGCATGCAATAACAGTGGCACAAGATCCAAAAGATTTACGTCAAAATATTCGCAACCTAGCAGCTACGTATATTGCTACTGGTATCGATCCTAAAAAATCTACATTATTTATTCAATCAGAAGTGCCAGCTCATGCGCAGGCAGGCTGGATGTTACAATGTGTTGCATCGATTGGTGAGCTTGAACGTATGACACAATTTAAAGATAAATCTCACGGTAAGGAAAGCGTATCTGCCGCTCTTTTAACCTACCCACCATTGATGGCAGCAGACATCCTTTTGTATAACACAAACATTGTTCCTGTCGGTGATGATCAGAAGCAGCATATTGAGCTTACTCGTGATCTAGCAGAGCGCTTTAACAAACGTTATGGTGACGTATTAACGATCCCTGAAATTCAATTACCTAAAGCAGGAGCTCGTATCAAATCACTACAAGAACCTACAAAGAAAATGAGTAAATCAGATCCAAATACAAAAGCGACAATCAAACTTTTAGATTCAGCAAAAGATATTGAGAAAAAAATTAAGTCTGCTGTTACTGACTCTGATGGTATTGTGGCATTTGATGCGGAAAATAAACCTGGCGTTTCCAATTTACTAACAATCGAATCTGCCATTTCAGGTGTATCTATTGACGATCTTGTGAAAAAATATGAAGGCGTTGGATACGGTGGTTTCAAGCAAGGTGTTGCATCAGCAGTTATTGATCACCTGACACCAATTCAAGAGAAGTTCTATAATTTGGTAGAATCCTCAGAATTAGATATTATTTTAGACGAAGGTGCTGAAAAGGCAAACGCTATTGCCAGCGCTACATTAAAACGCATGGAAGCAGCAATGGGCCTTGGTCGTGCACGTCGCTAAAACGAAAAATTTATCATAGAGATGATCGGAAGAGCTTGGCCAAAAAGAGAGCAGTTTAAGAGTTACATCTTATCTTTTTCATTTACAGTTTTATCATAACCAAGATCGAGCACAACAGCGCATAATATAACGGCTGATCCAATGGCCATATAAAATGCTGATGTTTGTGCCATGAACTTAAAAACTACTAGCCAGGAATATCCGAGTGTCCGATAATTCAAATACAAGATGAGATTCCCTATGGAAAGAATCAATAAGCCATAGCTCATTAAAAATAAAAAGAGTCGGAACAAGATAAGGGCATCCTTTCTATTTTCTTCTTAATTATCATCTATTCACAAAACTATAAAAAAAGACGTCAGCCACGTAAATTGGGCTGACGTTTTTTATGTTGATCATATAAAGTAAGAACCTTATGCAAAACGAGAGGTTGATTTCCGTTCCGGCTGGGCGCTTTGTTGCTGTCGCTACGCTTTCGCACAGAGCAAAGCTTCCTGGGGGCGTCGGGGCAACAGGATGTTGGTCACGAAGGCGTTATCACAGGACGTGATGCTTTTAGCCTTCGTTCCCCTACCCGCTTCACTCGCGTTGCTCGCTCCAGGGTCTCGGGCCAACACGATGTTGGTCACGAAGGCGTTATCACAGGACGTGATGGTTTTAGCCTTCGTTCCCCTATCGCTGATCCCCAAGGAGTCGCCTAGCCTTCACTCCAATCAACCACTTTACTAGCGTGTATCTTCTGATATGTCACTCTAATTTTTTGTTTTACTTTATTATTCCTCGATTTTTTTGAATAGTAGACTAGCGTTGTGTCCACCAAACCCAAGTGAGTTACTCATAGCATATTTAATATCTGCCTCTCGAGCTTCATTCGGCACATAATCTAAATCACATTCTGGATCTGGATCTGTTAGATTAATTGTCGGCGGTAGAATGCCTTCTTTCAGTGCTAGCGCTGTGAAAATAGCTTCAACACCACCAGCTGCGCCTAATAAGTGACCTGTCATTGATTTTGTAGAACTCATTGCAAGCTGATAAGCATGTTCACCAAAGACAGTTTTTACTGCCTGTGTTTCAAATAAATCATTATATGGTGTACTTGTTCCATGTGCGTTAATATAGTCTACTTGTGAAGCTTCTACGCCACCGTCAGTTAAAGCTTGCATCATTGCACGGGAAGCACCTTCCCCTTCTGGAGCTGGAGCTGTAATATGATGAGCATCTCCTGTTGCACCATAGCCAAGAACCTCCGCATAGATTTTTGCACCGCGTGCTTTTGCGTGCTCATATTCTTCCAAAATGACAATACCCGCGCCTTCCCCGATAATGAAACCATCACGATTTTTATCAAATGGACGGCAAGCTGTTTGTGGATCTGTATTTAAAGATAATGCAGTATTTGCACAGAAACCTGCCACTGCCATTGTAACGATTGGCGACTCAGCCCCACCAGAAATCATGACATCTGCATCGCCACGTTCAATTACTTTAAAAGCATCACCAATCGAGTTTGTACCTGAAGCACAAGCAGTTACTGAACAAGAGTTAATGCCCTTTGCACCTAAGTGAATCGACACTTGACCTGAAGCCATATCTGGAATCATCATTGGAATAAAGAAGGGACTTACCCGTCTTGCTCCACGTTCTTGGAATGTTAAAAATTGTTGTTCGTATGTTTCCATTCCACCGATTCCAGAGCCAATCCAGACACCTGCACGTGGTGCTAGCTCTTCATCGATTGTTAATTGTGCATCTTCCATCGCCATGATGGACGCTGCTAGGGCATAATGTGTAAAGCGATCCATTTTACGAGCCTCTTTACGCTCGATATATTTTTCAATATCGAAATCTTTCACTTCAGCGGCAATTTTTGCTGCAAATTGATCTTTATTTAAACGTGTTAACTCGCCAACACCAGATTTTCCAGCTTTAATGTTAGCCCATGTTTCTTCGATGCTATTTCCTAGTGGTGTAACTGCGCCAATTCCTGTAATTACTACTCGTCGTTTACTCATTGTCTTACTCCCCTCAAGCATTTTTTCGTTATTATTTTCCCCATCTCATTGCAACGGCGCCCCATGTTAAGCCACCGCCAAATCCAACAAGTACTAATATATCATCATCTTTTATCTTACCTGCTTCAAGCTCATCTACCAAGGAAATACCAATAGATGCTGCCGACGTATTCCCGTATTTGTGAATCGTTTTTGACATTTTTTCCGGTGGCAACTCTAGACGCTCACGAGCAGATTCCATAATTCGAATATTTGCCTGATGCGGCACTAAAAAATCTACGTCTTCTTTTGTTAAACCTGCTTTATCTAATACGTTTACTGCAGATTCACCCATTTGACGTACGGCAAACTTAAATACTTCACGGCCGTTCATAGCGATTGTGTCCTGCTGTGTTAAATACAAATTCTTCCCACCTGTACCATCAGCTCCAAGCTCAAATGATAAAATACCTCTACCTTCTGATACTGGTCCAACAATGGCTGCACTTGCACCGTCACCGAATAATACAGCAGTATTGCGATCTTCCCAATCAACTACTTTCGACAGCTTTTCAACACCTACTACTAAGACATATTTATAAGTATTTGATTCTACAAACTGCTTTGCTGTCACTAAACTATATATAAATCCTGCACAAGCTGCCGCCTGGTCCATCGCTGCTGCATTGACTGCTCCAATTTGCTCCTGAACCATACATGCTACACTTGGAAACGTTTGATCTTGTGTTACAGTTGCTACAAGTATTAAGCCTATTTCCTCAGGTGTAATACCTGCTTTTGCAATAGCCTCTTTAGCAGCAGCTACTGCTAAATCTGAAGTTTCCTGATCATCTGCTGCAAAATGACGTTCTTCAATCCCCGTGCGAGTTCGAATCCATTCATCCGAAGTGTCCATAATTTTTTCTAAATCAAAATTTGTAACAACCTTCTCTGGAACGTATTTACCTATTCCTATAATACCAGCGTTCATATAGCAACCCCTCCGCTTTTTACTATCAATTATTAGTAACTGGTCATAATTATAACTCATAATGAAGGAGAGGTGCAAGGTGAATTAAATTTAACGTCTTAAAACTAGTAGTATCAAGGGTTTTAATGATATGTGCATTTTTAAAAAAGATGAGAAATAATAGGCGTATCACCAAAAATTGTGGATGACATTTGTTAAACCGTATGCTGATTGGAGTGAGGGTTGGGAGACTTCTTGGGGATCAGCGTCACAGATGAGACCCTGGAGTGGAGCGAATGTTTTCTGTGCGAAAGTGGGCTTCCTGAAGCTCACTTCCGTGACAAATTCGCCATGATTAACAGAAAAGGTTCTTTTTTTTTCGATTTATGTTATGATATGATAATGAATATGTAGTAAAACTTTATGATATAAAAAAGTTCGGTTGAGGTGAAATTAATGCAATATATCGTAACATTCATATGGTCATTCCTACTAGTTTCAATGTTAAACTACGTAGTAAGCTCTGTACTTGGTGCACCATTTGATTTCCAAATTGGTGTAGTCATGTCGGTTGTATTCACAATTCTTGTATTCATTATTGGTGCAATCATTCCAAACGAATCAACTCCAGAAGCTGTAGACCATCATTAATTCAACTAAAAAAAAACCTGTTTCGCACAATGTGAAACAGGTTTTTTCTTGTTATTTTTCAACAACACATTGGCCATCATGCATTCTAATGTGCAATGTTTCTCCTGGTAATACTTCACCTCGTAGCAATTCTCTTGCAACCGCAGTTTCAATATAACGTTGCACGAAGCGTTTTAGGGGTCTTGCGCCAAACTGAGGATCTGCCCCTTGTTCTACCACCCAATCAATTACATCTTGATCTACTTGTAAAGCAATGTCCTGCTCCGCAACTCGTTTTACAAGCTGTTCGACATAATTCCAAGCAATCGCTGTAAAGTGCTCATCTGATAGTGCATGGAACATAATAATATCATCCATACGATTTAACAACTCTGGTTTAAAGTGCTGACGTAGTGCAGCCATCACTAAATCCTCAACTGCGGCATCGTCCTCTTTTGCTTCCATCAAATAACTTGAGCCAATGTTAGAGGTTAAAATGACAACTGTGTTCGTAAAGTTGACCATACGGCCTTGGCTATCGGTAATCCGACCGTCATCTAAAATTTGCAGTAAAATATTCGCGACATCTGGGTGTGCCTTTTCAATTTCATCTAATAATACAACTGAATATGGATTACGGCGAACAGCTTCTGTTAATTGTCCACCTTCCTCATAGCCAACATAACCTGGAGGTGCCCCTACAAGACGTGATACGCTATGTTTCTCCATATATTCACTCATATCAATGCGAATAAAATGATCTTCAGAATCAAATAGCTGTGCCGCTAGTGCCTTCGCAAGTTCTGTTTTACCAACACCCGTTGGTCCTAGAAATAAAAAACTACCAATTGGTCGATGCGGATCTTTGATACCAGCTCGAGCACGCCATACCGCTTCAGTGACAAGCTGCACAGCATTGTCCTGCCCAACCACACGTTCATGTAATGTATCTTTTAAACGCAATAATTTTTCGCGCTCGCCTTCCACTAATTTTGTCACTGGTATCCCTGTCCAGCGTGAAACAATAGATGCGATCTCATCGGCAGTTACCTCTTCACGTAAAATACGTGATTCCGTACCATTCTCTAATTGTTTCTCCATCTCTTGAATTTCCTTTTCAAGAGTAGGAATTTTCCCATGACGTAGTTCGGCTGCTTTATTTAAGTCATATTTACTTTCTGCTTCATCTAAGTCACGGCGGTATTTATCAAGTATTTCACGTTTTTTCTGAATGCCTTGTAACGCTTCTTTTTCGGTTTCCCATTGTTTACGCATGCCCTCAGAGGATTCTTTTAGCTTTGTTAAATCCTCACGCAACTGCTCTAGACGCTTTTTACTTGCCTCGTCCTTTTCTTTACACAGTGCTTGCTCCTCAATTTCTAATTGCATAATACGGCGCGTTACTGCATCTAGTTCCTGTGGCATTGAATCAATTTCTGTTCGAATCATCGCACAGGCTTCATCGATTAAATCAATGGCTTTATCTGGCAAGAAGCGCTCTGTAATATAGCGATTTGAAAGCTCTGCTGCCGCTACAATAGCACGGTCATGAATACGTACCGCATGATGTAACTCAAAGCGCTCTTTTAAGCCCCGTAAAATGGAAACTGTATCCTCCATAGATGGCTCACGCACAAGCACCTGTTGGAAACGACGCTCTAAAGCAGGATCTTTTTCAATATACATACGGTATTCATCTAATGTTGTAGCACCAATACAATGCAACTCACCTCGCGCAAGCATTGGCTTTAACATATTCCCAGCATCCATTGCACCATCCGTTTTACCTGCTCCAACAATTGTATGAATTTCATCGATAAATAAAATGATGCGCCCCTCAGATTCCTTTACTTCTTTTAGTACACCTTTTAAACGCTCTTCAAATTGTCCACGATAGCTAGCACCTGCAATTAAGGCACTCATATCCAGCTCATACAGTACACAATCTTTTAATCCTTCAGGAACATCGCCCTTTACTATACGTTGGGCTAATCCTTCTACTATCGCTGTTTTACCAACCCCAGGCTCACCTATTAAGACAGGGTTATTTTTCGTTTTGCGTGTTAAAATACGAATGACATTACGAATTTCTTCGTCACGACCGATAACCGGGTCCATTTTGCCGTCTTTTACTTCTTCAATTAAATTACGTCCAAATTGCTCTAATGGTTTTTTGTCATCTGTTTGTTGAAATTGCATGTTTAGCACTCCTTTTCAATAATGTTAGCGGAATCCCGTTTGCCATTCTGTTTCATTAAAAATGTTTGACCTTCTTTGACTAACTTTATTTTACAACATACGACAAACCTTAGCAAAGAATTAGCTCTAAATTTCTTCACTTACAATTGGAAAATTACGTTATAATAAAAGTATGTTTCTTAGATTTAATATCGAAATTATTCACCATCCTTTTGTAATTAACAGCCAAGTATTACAAAAAGAAAGCGATGTGTTGGAGATATGATTAAAATGGATAGTATACAAGAAAAATTTCACGATCTATTTCAAAAGCATGGTGTTTTTATTAAAGTAAATAAGGATAGTAAAATTTTTTTAGAGGGCGAACGTGCGAATGAAATATATTATATAAAAACAGGAGCTATCTCGATTAGTCAGGAAACCGAGAACGGGAAGGAATTAACCATTCGAATTTGTGGTTCAGGTAGTATTATTGGTGAAGGCTCATTATTTTGTAATCTAACATATCATTCCATGACTGCAAAAGTATTAGAACCTTCAACTTTATATGTTCTAAGCCGTAAATCATTGGAACTTTTATTAGTGGAACAACCTAATTTAATGGTGGAATATATGAAGTGGTTGCAAACAGAAAATTTAAAGCATCAAAGTCGTTTGCGTGATTTAGTTTTAAATGGTAAAAAGGGCGCTTTATTTTCAACGCTGATCCGTCTTTCGAATACTTATGGCAAGCCTTTAGAAAATGGCACTATTTTTATTGATTTCCCATTAACAAATACAGAAATTGCTAATTTATGTGCGACGAGTAGAGAGATGATCAATCGCATGCTTAATGATTTAAAGAAACACAATATTATATCGTTCGAAAAAGGTTATATTACCATTCACGATCTACAATTTTTAAAGGATGAAATCGCCTGTGAGAATTGTCCGTTACAAATATGTCGTATCGATTAATCGCTACACACAAAATCCCCGCTTATGAGTTATAAACGGGGATTTTTTTCTCGTGCCTTTAAGCGGACTTATCGTACACCTAATGCCATTTTTGCATAGCGTGACATTTTATCTTTTGACCAAGGTGGATTCCATACAATATTGACATTTGTACTTTTTACCTCTGGAAGCTCACCTAATGCTGTATTCACTTGATCAACAATAACAGGTCCCATTGGGCAGCCCATAGACGTTAGCGTCATTGTAACGGTTGCTACACCTTCTTCATCTAACTCTACATCATATACTAAACCTAAGTTGACGATATCAATACCAAGCTCAGGGTCAATTACATTTTCTAATGCACCGAACATGCTGTCTTTCATATCTTGATCCATCTGTATTTCTCCTTCCATCACAGTGTTAACTTAATCATAGCAGATGCGTCTTATTATGCCAAATGCTGTGCAAGCCATTCTGTTGCAGCTAACATACCGTCTCGTGACACAGCGTGACCTGCTTTTTTATTAGCTAAGAATTTTAAGTCATCTGGATTTGCTTCATAGTATTTGCGTAAAGTTAAATAAAAATTATAAGTTTCTTTGAAAGGTACTGTTTTATCTAGTTCCCCATGCCAAAACAATACAGGTCGTCCTGCAAATTTTTCTGGTGTTAGGCTGACATCATATTTAGCTAGAAGTTCATTCGTTTGCTGTACCTCTTCTTCGGACATTGGCCAGTTAACACCGTTTTTAGCGAATTGCTGTAATTGATACTCAGCCAATTTAATAAAACCTGGTGCACCCATACATACTGCTGCTGTTTTAATCCAATCATAAAGCTTTAAGCAGCCTGACGTCACAATTCCACCCATTGACGTACCGGCAATGCCAATTTTATCATTTATTAATAATTGTTTATTCTTTAATTCATTATATAATTGTTCAACTTCATGAATAGAATTTAAAACAATATCCCAAAAGTGTAAGCTCATTTGCATCTCAGACAGGCCTTCACTACGGTCGCCATGTAATTTTGCATCTGGTAGTAGGACACGCACCCCTCTACCTACTAATTGATATGCATAATGTAAGTTATGTTCTTTTGCACTCATAAAGCCATGTAAAAAAATCACTACTGGGGTTTCTTCATTCATATTTTCTGTATGTATATGTAATAAAGGAATATTCCCCCACACTTCTTTCTCAACAATCATCTTTGTCACTCCCAACTTTTGTCTCATCTTTATGTTAGCAAACTTTTATCTATGTGACAAAATTTTGACGAATGGATAACAAAGAGATACTATTCAAACTATAGGAAAGGGGCAATAAGCTATGAAACCGCATTTAATCGTTTTAGATTTAGATGGTACGTTATTAACGGACCAACAACAAATTTCAGCAAAAACTAAAAAAACATTATTGCAGGCAAAGGAACAAGGTCATCAAGTGATGATCGCTACAGGTCGTCCTTATCGTGCGAGTGATATATACTATCACGAGCTTGGCCTTACAACGCCCATCGTAAATTTTAATGGTGCTTATGTTCACCATCCAAAAAATGCTTCTTGGCAGACTATGCATACTCCTATTGATTTAGGCGTAGTGCATAATGTCGTCGAATCCATCAATAGCTATGAATACGAAAATATTATTGCAGAGGTTAAGGACGATATTTATGTGCATACAGAGGATGAACGGATATTAAATATCTTTAATATGGGGAATCCAAAAATTACTCTTGGGGATTTATATACTCATTTACACGACAACCCCACTAGTTTACTGATTCAAGCTAATGATGTAAATTCAATGATTATTCGTGATCACTTACAGGCTGTTCATGCAGAGGTCATTGAACATCGTCGCTGGGGTGCGCCACTCCATATTATTGAGATTGTTCGACGTGGCTTAAATAAAGCAGTGGGAATTGCTCATGTAGCAAAGGATTTAGGTATCCCACGCGATCGTATCATTGCATTCGGTGATGAGGACAATGATTTAGAAATGATTGAATATGCAGGATTAGGTGTTGCAATGGGTAATGGCATTTCTACTTTAAAAAATATTGCCAATGAAATTACAACAACCAATAATGACGATGGAATCGCTAAAATACTCATCGATCGCTTGAAATTATCCTAGTTAAGTAGTAAGTTCAAGTTAACATTCCATTTTTTACAGTTTAACTTTATTCAGTAGTACCCTTTATCCCGATATCATATTTAACACTAATGAGTACTTGCTGAATAAAGTTAAAAATATGTAGCAACTATCAATAATGTTGAATTGTATGAGTTGCAATTATACTGAAACTCGATATGATTATTTATCTATATAACATTTACTAGGAAATAATTTAGAGAAGCTTAGAGTGGAAAGTGACAGCTCGACACTTGTTCACCTGTTATGTAGTATAGGTATTTGAAAACTTCTCATATAGAGTTAAAAGAATGTTAAATTAGGGGGACAAATGATGAAAATTTTTACTGATAGTGGATGTGACTTACCAAAATCATATTACGAAGAAAACAATATTGAACTTCTTCCACTACGAGTGCAATTGAACAATAATGAATATGATGATGTCATTTCGATTAATTCCAAAGAAATTTACGATGCAATTCGTCAAGGTGCTCGCCCAAAAACATCCCAAGTATCACCAGAGCTTTTTCTCAAGCATTTTGAAAATCTAGCAAAAAATGAAGAGGAAGGTATCTATATTGCCTTTTCATCGGAATTATCAGGCACCTACAATACGGCGGTCATGATTCGTAATCAAGTACAAGAGCAATATCCATCACTCAAATTAGCTATAATCGATTCTAAATGTGCTTCATTAGGTTTTGGCTTAGTAGTTGAGGAAGCTGTTCGTCTTCGAAATACAGGTGCTTCGTTGGATGAAATCGAAGCCAAAATTACTGCCCTTACCCCACAAATGGAGCACTTATTTACGGTTGAGGATTTAGATTACCTCGCTAAAGGTGGGCGTGTATCAAAGGCAAGCGCATTTCTTGGAGGGCTCCTAAGCATTAAACCTATTTTAAATGTAGAGGACGGCAAGCTTGTGCCGATTGAAAAGTCACGTGGACGCAAAAAAGCCATCGCTCGCATGTTAGAATTAATGCAGGAGCGCGGTGATAACTTTTCTGAGAAAATTGTTGGTATTAGCCATAGTGATGATGTGGACTTCGCCAATGAAGTAAAGGCTTCTATCCAAGAAAGATTTTCACCAAAAGCTATTCAAGTAACAATGATTGGTTCAGCTATCGGCTCCCACGTAGGACCAGGTACAATTGCCATCTTCTTTACGAATAAAAGCTATCAAGCTTAATAAAAACCCCCTCCACACTTAATGTAAAAGTGTAGAGGGGGTTTACAATTTTTCCCGCATTAACGGGTAATTAGCGAAGCGTCAGGTACAAGACCTCCACCTCAAACTCAGCGAAAGCAAAGAAGTGAAGTGGGGATGAAGAAAGTCCCAACTGATTAAAGTTTCACTTTATTTTGGAACATCTTGCTCCTTACGTCGTACTTTACCTCGTCTAATAATTACAACTACAAATCCTATGAATATTACCCACACTAATCCTAGCGCTACCATATATGGGATATTGAATCCTTCATCATTTTTAATTTGATAAACCTCTACCATTTCGCGGTCTAAAATAACTGGATAAACGTCTTTTTCATTAATACGAACTTTTTCTTCATGTAAAATACCATTTAGCATTTTACCTTCACCAATCTGAGCTGGTGTTAAATCAACGCGTTGTGTTTTACCAGTATTGTTAACCATGATGACCCATTTCTCTTCGTCAGATGTACGTGTAAATACAAGTAGGCCATTTTCATTTGTGATAACTTCAAAATCACCATTGCGTAATGTAGCAGATTGATTACGTAAAGATTGGACATTTTTAATATAGTCGATTAATTCTGTATCTGTTTTAAAGTTATATATTTGATGCGTATCTGGCTTTTCTTCCCCGTTCATCGCAATTTCTGTACCATATTGCACAACTGGAATCCCTGGCATCATAAATAAAGCACCCATCGCCATTTTCAAACGCGTCGGCGGGAACATATTTTCAGTTGCAGAATCAAATGTAAAACGATGTGTATCTAGCGAATCAACCATAATCTGAGTTGGTTTCTCACCTGTAAAAGGCTCCATCAACTTAGAAGAATCCTTATCAACATTTTTAAATATATTACGGTAAATATCCGCTGTAGCTGGTGAAAAGCTTGCATCAAAATTTGCATCACTTTCTTCATTTGAAATCACAAAAAGCGATTTTTTCGTATCTTTTAATGCCGCAATCATTGCATCGATAAATTCTGTATCGGCACCAACAATATTAGTTAGACGCACCCCACCAACATCATATGTAGAGACAAAGTCTGTTGCTGATTTAATAAGCGCTTCTTGCACATCTTTGTTTGTTAAGTCCCACTGTACTTGTCCATTATTTGTTGAAGCAATCCAGTCCTTTTTTGCTGAATCCTTTGCCCACTCATGATTCGGACTTACATTATTAAGTGGAAAATCAACCATGATCGACATATTTTTGGCTTTATAGGCCTCAACGACACTTTGAAACTCTTCAGATGTCCCAAAATGACGCTCGATTGTAGAATAGCTCGTCAGCATCGAACCATCATATTTCTCAGTGGCAAAAATTGGACCAATGGAAACGATTGTAAAGCCCATCTCTCCGATAAATTTCAGTTTATCTTGTAGACCTGCAAAATCGCCTCCTGCAAATTTCGTAGGGTCTTGCGTATTTGTATCAAAATCGTTAGTGCCCGAACCATTAAAGAAACGGTCAACGAGTAAATCATAGATGCTTTCTTCTGCAATCGTTCTTGTTGATGCTTCATCAGCATGTGCAACTGGTGTAGCACTTACTAATAAAGTTGCTAGTAAAAGCGATGCAGCTGTCGCACTTATCCACTTCTTGAATTTCACTTTTATTCCCTCTCTTTCAAACCAATCCATCGTCATTTTACCAAATAAAACAGTCACGTCGCTATCATTTCAAAATATTTTCCGAAAATGCAAAATGAATTACGGCAAAAAGGTGTCAACTTCTTCTTCGAATACAGTTCATCGACTTGGTAGCAGGATTCGAGCAGTTTGTCGGGCTAACCGATCACTTCTTCGGCTTTCCTAAGCAGTTTTTTTATCTCCCCAAAAATAAAAGTCGTGAAGCTAAATCTTCACGACTTTTCTAAATAATTATGCCAAGAAATGTAGTCCTATTGGCAGTTTGAAGCCTAAGAATAATGTAATGAATAAGAATACTGCGAATAAAATCCAAAACAGGCCAGTTGGTTTATTTTTCTTTTGACGAACTAATACCATTTCCATCATACCAATGACTAAAATACCGCCTAAGAATTTCAGACCATAAAGCATTGGATCATTAGTTTGATACTGGAAGAATAGTGCCCCACCAGTAATAATAATTAAAATGTAGAATAAACGTAATGTCATATGTAAGCCTTTTGACTGCTTGCCCATTAATGCTGCAATTAAAAAGATTACGATTGCAACTACCCAAGTAGCAATATGCGCATGTGTTGAGTCAGTTAAAAATCCCATTATTGTCCCACCTCATATTCTTTTTTCTATCAAACTCTATCCTATCATGTGATGGGAAGGGTTTCAAACATTACCATAGTGTTCACACAATATACTTAAAAAAATCCGCGGAGTATAAACTCGCGCGGATTTGAGAGCCATTATTCAAAATGATTGACTAATGTACCGATGCCTTGAATGGATACTTTTACAGTATCTCCAGCTTTTAAGAATTGTGGTGGATTCATGCCTTTTCCAACACCAGCTGGGGTACCAGTTAAAATAACATCGCCTGGCTCTAATGTTACGTGCTGAGATAAAATCGATACTAATGATTCTACAGAGAACATCATGTCTTTTGTTGAGCCGTTTTGACGTACTTCATCGTTTACTTTTGTTACCACTGTTAACTCTTGTGGATTTGGAATTTCATCTTTTGTCACAAGGTACGGTCCAAGTGGACAAGTACCTTCCAAGCTTTTTCCTAAGAAATATTGTTTATGTTTTTCTTGTAAATCACGAGCTGTTATATCATTGGCAATTGTGTAGCCAAATACATAATCATATGCTAAGTTTTTCGGAATATTTTTACCACGTTTACCAATAACAATTGCTAATTCGCCTTCATAATCCATTTTGGATGAAAGATCAGCATGAATAGAAATAGTTTGGTCATCAGCAGCAATAGCAGTCGGAGATTTTGTAAATACCACTAAGTCTGTTGGGGCTGCCTCTGCACCCATTTCTTTTGCATGTTCATTATAGTTTTTCCCAATACACATAATATTTTTTGGTGTACGTGGAATTGGTGATAACCATTCGATCACTGTAAATTCACGTTTAAAGCTATCTGCACGATCTGATTTTTCAGCGGCTTCTACTAATTTACGAATCTGTTCAACAAAATCAAAGCCTAAAGCTATGCCATCCACGATTGAACTTGAAAAAGAAGGGAGAACTTGAAGTTCATTTTGAATAGCGAGTACATCCCATACCGCTTCTTCTTTTTTTACTTTTGGTCCAAAGCTTACATGTCCACCTAATTTAAATGATAAAATTTTCATGATTTTCAGAGCTCCTTCTTTTTTCTACATGATACAACAATATTATAGGAATTGCCTTACTTTTGCGACAACTATTTTTATTCCTAATATTTCGCAGGCTCTTCACCATAACGTGGAGTTAATTTCCGTTCCGACTAGGCGCTTTGTTGCTGACGCTTCGCTGCAGGGTCACATCTGTGACGCTGATCCCCAAGGAGTCGCCCAGTCGTAACGAAGATCAACTATTTGCATAATATACGTTTTAACAAATGCTATCCCCAACTTTTGTTAATGAGCCAAATCGCAATAAATTATTCTTATTATACAAGACGCATTCATTCACTTTATGTTGCCATCACATTAAAAATGAAGGCTGATTTCCATCGCAGATTGCTCGATTTTTGCAAGAGAGTCGAGCACCTTCACACAATTATCCCGCTTTAGTATTCGCCTTATATGTTAATTTCCGCCATAAAGCCTCTAACGGACCCTGTTTCCATTTCGCTAGCCAAATTTCCGCCACAATCATTTGTACAACAATAATACTGATTGCAATTAACACGCCTGTTTCAACGCTCACTTTTCCATACCAGCCAAATCCAAATTGATAAAATAAACATGTTCCAATTATCGATTGAAGTATGTACATCGTTAACGACATGCGCCCCATTTTTGCAAAAGGACTGAGTAACTTTGGTACAACTGGCAGTAAACAAAGTAATACAATAATCCCAATATAGCCAACTGATAAAATTGGACCACCTATGTATACTTTCAAGTAGTCTAATAAATGCGTACGCGTCAACATGATAGGTAAGCTCTTTACAAAAATACCAATTGCCACCCCGGCTATTGCTAACGTCAGCCAAAGCCATTTTAACTCCTTTGCTCGTTCCACTAAACGCCATTTAGAGGCTGCGGCACCAATTAACATATATGGTAAAATTGTAAATAATGCTACAAACCACATGCCTATCCCAGCCTGAATAGATAAATCGGTTAAACGTTGCATAAATGCATCTACCCAACTCCCCGTTCCATAAGCAGTTATCGCTTGCTCTACTGAAGTTATATCTAAATACTCATCAATCTCTGTATTAAAATTAATAAATCCTACAATAAATAACATAAAAGCTTGCATAATACCGTAAATGATAATACCGATTGACAATAACCAAATCGGATGTAGACGTAATAATAGCAATAAAAATACGCCACAAAATGCATACATCATCAAAATGTCGCCCCACCAAATTAGCACAGCATGGATAAAACCAAATACAAATAATACAGAAAGTCTTCGCAGTCCTATCGAATAAAAATTTTGTTCACGACTTTGTGCTTTCTGCCATTGCATAGCGAATCCATAGCCAAATAGCATGGCAAATAGTGGATAAAAGCTACTTTGTACATAAATATCTAAATTTTGCTGCCACACCATATCTGACGGTGTTGTAAACCATGATGCCAAATCAATATATGGCATCGGCAAATAAAAGGCAAATATATTTACGAGTAAAATGCCTAGTAAGCTAATACCTCGTAAAATATCTAATGTTGCGATGCGTTCCTGCAACATTGTCGGTTTTAAATCCACAAAATAGCCTCCTCTATTTAATAACGCTTTAGTGAAAACAGGGCGTCTACTCTTGTAAACTACTTCAGATGCCCTATTTTCACCGCGTTTACTTATGCATGTAAAGCTCGCTCAATATCTAATAAATATAGAACTTTGTCACTCACTTTGATTTGAAGAATAGATTCGATTGCCTCACTATAAACTCTGAGTTGCACACCATATCTGCCTAAGAGTTCCTTCGTTAGCGCTGGCTCCTCAGCAAAATGTGATTGGATGCGATCTGTCTTATAATCAAGCAAGACCCATTCACCGTTTTCATCCTCAAATAAGCAATCAATAATCCCTTGTACAATTTGAGCATCGCCATCTTCATCTACTCTACTAATCGTAAATGGCATTTCTCTCCGGACTGTTTTTGCCTTTTTAAAACGATGTCCAATGTCTGTTGTAAAGAAATTATATATTTTTTTCCATGGAACAACCTTTCCCTCAGCCTCCGTCAATAGCTGCCTTGCCACTAAATCAGCGACAAACGCCTTAACCTCCTGTACATCCGTAAAGCCGTTTTGAGGTACATGCTGCATGACTGTGTGGACAGCTGTTCCGATTTCTGCGCCTGTTAGCTGCTTGTCCTGTAAAAAGCTTGGACGTGGCGCAATGGTTGTCATTTTTTGCTTAGAAGGTACTGAAAAGTAATATTCAGGCTCCTCCTGCCGCTGTAAATTTTCTAAACGCTTAATTTCACTAACAGATGTTTTTGAGCGTTTTTGTGTTGATTTTTGAAATGAATACTGTGCTTGAAAGCGCGTCGTAATTTCTGATAATAACTCTACGTCATTAGGCGTTTCGAGCAATTGCTGTACCTCATCCTCTAACGCTTGCAAATCATACGTATAATGTCTCGTATCGACAGCACGTACCCACCAATGTGATACATCTTCAGGTGCCTTATAAGTGGAAGTAGCAATTGCTGTAAAATCTGCATGCCTTGCAACTGCAGGCCCAATCCAGTCAAAGTAGCTATTAGCTCGCGCACGTAAATACTCCTGAAGCGGGGCATCTACCGGCAAACTTTGTGCATCCTGCCAATTGTCGAGCGTTTTACTCCAATTTTTCACAGACCCTACTAAAATAAGTCGCTCCTTCGCACGTGTCATTGCTACGTATAATACACGCATTTCCTCAGCACGCATTTCGAGCTCCTTTTTCTCCTTTAGAGCTAAAAAAGGTAGGGATGTATACGTAATACGATTTTCTGGATCAATCGCCTTCACTGCAAGGCCAAAATCTTGATCGAATAAATATGGATTGTGGAAATCCATTTTATTAAACGGTCGCCCCATCCCTGCGACAAAGACAACAGGATATTCCAAACCTTTTGAAGAGTGGATGGTTACAAGACGCACGACATCATCCTTTTCTCCAATTGATTTGGCCGTTCCTAAATCATCACCACGCGTACGCATACGGTCAATAAAGCGTAAAAAACGAAACAGTCCTCGAAAGGCTGTTTTCTCATACATTAATGCCCGATCGTGTAAAACACGTAAATTGGCCTGACGCTGCTTGCCATTTGGCATCGCTCCAACCATCTCGTAATAATGCGTGTCTAAGTAAATTTTCCAAATTAAATCTGACAATGAACCACGGCGCGCTAAATCCCGCCAGTTTTCAAATGCCAGCATAAAACGTTGAAGCTTCACAAAAGTGTCAGTCTGTACACCATGCCCATCACTTCGAATAAATTGCCTTAATGCATCATAAAACGGCGCTTTTGAATCTGCTAGCCGTATTTTTGCTAGCTCATTTTCTGTTAAGCCAACAAATGGAGCGCGTAGCACTGATGCCAAAGGAATATCCTGATATGGATTATCGACAACCTTCAGTACGTTCAGCATAATCATGACCTCAAGCGCATCGAAATATCCTTTGGAGGACTCCGCATAAAGAGGAATTCCCGCAAGCTTAAATTCCTCCACTAAATCTGTTGACCATGTCATTGAACGCATTAAGATCACTATATCACTATATTTTAAAGGACGTTCTGTCTTCGTTTTTGTATCAAATACGGTTGTCCCATCCTCCATCATCTGCCGAATACGCTCAATGATAAAACGTGCCTCATACTGTGATTTTTTTAATTCCTCTAGTTCAGAGGCTTCACTAGCAATATCTTCTGCCTCTTCGTCCAGCGCTTCTTCTCCAGGAGGATGCATGATGACTAGCTCTACTGGAACTTCTCCGTCATTATACGGAGCTGCTGGCTTTAATGAAGCATTTTCATCATAGAGAATTTCTCCAACGCGCTCACCCATAATTTGTGCAAATACATAGTTTGTAGCGTTCAACACTTCTTTCCGACTACGGAAATTAGCGTTTAAATCGATTCGCATTCCTGTCAAATCTGGGATCTCTAGAAACTCGCTATACTTTCGCATAAAGAGCTTTGGTTCTGCTAAACGAAAACGGTAGTAGAGTAGGAACCCAGCGCCTTGCTACATTTCTGTAGTAGGTTTCCAGTGAACCCCTCCCCGAACCGTACGTACTCCTCTCAGAGTATACGGCTCTCCACTTATAACAAATCTATCGTTGTTTATGAATTTCTTTATGACATTTATCACACACGACTAGCGTTTTTCTTTGCTTAGCGAGCATTGTCCATTCCCAATATTCTTTTCCCTTTAAATTCTTCACTTTATTTATGTGATGAATTTCGAATTTTGTATCGGGATGATTGTCTCCACATAATTCACATTGTCTTGCACTTAGTCGTTTTTCTACATCATTTCTGCCTTGATATACATAAAGATTAGGTAGTTCATCTATTGTTGCTTTGACGCTTTCTTTCCTTTTTTCAAAACCATCTTTATAGAAATATGCTATTCTTTCACCTTGTTTTGTTTCGTATTTTACTCCCCAATACTTACCTTGTTTAAACTTAACCTTCATTTTTGCTACTGAGGATTTGTATTTATTTGCAAGTGTTTTTAAACAGCTATATTCCATTACATAACGTAATTGCCACATTTTTTGGTTTACATTTTCCGCTAGAGCATAATAATTATATAAACCACGTAGCTCTGCGTTATACGTTTCGATGATTTCTAAATCAGAAAGTCCAACTAATCTTGTTCGATGCAACATATCCCATTGTTTCGCATCAATGTCTTTGACCATTTTATTTTTTACGATTACTTTTTCAATTGTTCCTTTAGGTATTCGTAATTGTACATATTCTCTATATTTACGTTTAATAACACCGTTTTTATCTTTTGCCGTACTTAAATCATGGCTAATTGATATATCGTAGCTTAAAAAGTTCGCAAACTTTGTACTATGCGTAATGAGCGTCTTATCTTCTGACAATTCAAGTTGTAAATAATTTTGTAGAAAGTCTTTCATTGTTTGCTTAAGCATTTCACAATCTTCTTTACTACCATTGACGCCAACAATAAAATCATCTGCATAACGTACATATTTTATTGCTTTATATGTGTCCGTGTTCGACTCATAGTACGGTAAATTAAGCAAAATTTTCTTATTCGCCTTATATTCTTCAATCATTTCTTTTCGCAAAACTTCATCTTCTGTTGCATTAATTTTTTTATGCAAACGTTGGTTACGCATATCATATTTTCGATATTCAGTATTACGTTTACGTTTTTTTGGTTCACCTAAATCAAAAGAAGGCTTTAATTCTTTTTCAATATAATCATCAAATTCATTTAAATAAATATTCGCTAGTAACGGACTAATAATTCCGCCCTGTGGAGTTCCACTATACGTCTTTTGGAATCGCCAATTTTCAACGAATCCTGCTTTTAAGAACTTCCACATTAAACGAATGAATTTTTCATCTTTGATACGTTTTCTTAAAATAGTAATTAAAATTTGATGATTGATGTTATCGAAAAATCCTTTTATATCGCCTTCAATGAACCAATTTACCCCTGTAAAGGTTTTCTTCATTTCGATTAATGCTGTATGACAACTTCTTTTTGGTCTGAAACCATGCGAATGATTTGAAAATTTAGGCTCATAAATGGCTTCTAATATCATACGACAAACTTCTTGTACAATACGGTCTGTAAACGTAGGGATACCAAGTGGTCGTGTACCACCATTTTTCTTTGGGATATGAATACGACGAACTGGCTTCGGTTGATAGCTTTCATTTTTCAACGTATCAACGATTGCTTGAATTTTTTCTTCCCCGAATCCATCCGCTGTTTCTCCATCAATACCTTTTGTTGCACTACCTTTATTTTTGTATATCTTCGTATAGGCTTTTATATAAAAATCTTCATTGTATAAATGTCTGTATAGACGGTCAAATGTATATCCGTCTTTCATTGCTTGTTTCGATAGATTGTATAAGACAATTTCTGAACTTTGCATAGAGCATTTCGCTCCTTTCCTCATTGTTTATACGTTATAAGCTGCTCTCCTTCGCCATGTAATAGGCTTTCCCTATCTCCGACTACTACGAGAGCTCCGTTACCATATTGGATTTTCAGTACCCGTGTACATAGCCTTGTGGCACTCCAACTTAGGTAATCCCCATTTAGTATATTGTATACAGGCTTGATTCATTGTCGGAAGGAACGTTCATCCTTTTCTTCAATCTTGAAGTGTGTCTATTCTTTCGTCAATCAGAAACTGGGATTGTGCATCAATCTAGTACACGTTCCCATGTTCAGTCGCAAGCATCTAATACGCTGAACAGAATAGATTCTAGGTTTCAAACGGTTTCCTAGATGGTTAAGCATGACCCCACTCGGACTATTCTTCAAGCAGTTTAGCCTTCTTCCTTATATGAATCTTTTATATCTTGCCATTCAGTCGTAGCCTTTCCGTTTAGGCTAACTTATGACTTTAACCGACATGCTACACTCCCTCTTTGGTTTCCCATCAAGATAAGTCGGTTGATATATAAACCGTTTCTATAGTTTATTCACCGCCAAATGGTGAAATATACAATACCCTTATGGGCGCACAATACTTTGTTTTACGTCCCCAACCATAAAGAGATTTCCCTCTTGCTCACTACCTGTTTTCACAAGCTGTAATATTGTTTCTTGCAGCATATTTGATATGGATAGGTAAGCCTTTGAAGTAATCTCTAGCTTTTCCCCCCATTCACACCGTACGTGAGGGTTTCCCCTCATACGGCGTTCCATCAATTAATTGCTCTTCATCCTATTATTTCATTTCCGTAAAGCCTAATCCCTTATTGGCGTTAACCGTTTCAGTCAATGTACTCACCTTTATCAATCAAGAGATTGTTCAGTGATTCCATTTCTCTTAGTCCTACTCGAACCTGAAAATCATGAAATATAGTATGAGTGTTCAATTAACTAACTAATGGCTATCCCTCCACCGCTTATTATCACGGCTTCCTAGGTACTGTGCCATCACTTTCACTAACTTAAAACAAGGTTATACGATGAATTCGTTTTCCCTCGTACCGTTTCGTCGAGTACAATCTCTCCACGTAGTCAGCTTCCCACGTTCCAAGAACCATATCTTTTCATACAGAATCCTTAGGTCATTCCTCTAGCCCTGTTAGCTGGATGATGCCTATAACATCATAAGGTGTTTCATAAAGACAATTCTTACTCCACCTCACTAACCCGCGCGTGGCGGACCACCCTTTCGAATGGCTATACCTCTAGAGCCGTACATTCGGAATTTCGTCATTAGATTGTTGTTTAACCTAAATTCTAACCATAGATTCTCTTATAGAACCCCAGCCTATCTACCACACAAGATACCTCTATCTCGCTTTCCTTCTTTCGATTAGGGTAATATTCAGCTGACTTCACCGAGCTTATAACACCATCATAATTGCCTATGCTGATGCTATTCGGAGGATTAGGTCGAGCCTTTCAGAGCGTTACCTCATCATTCGACTCATCTGATTTCTTAGTTCTCCTAGCAAATATGCTAGTGGCTAATCTTTTCAATTAGCAACGTGTCGCACTATCTTGGTATTCGTCAACAAGTACTTCTTTAAAACGCTGTTTCAAATCTAGTGCAATAGGTGAAGGTTGTAATTCACCTTCGACTTCTACCGTTAAAATTTGCAATGCGAAATGCTCTAGATCCGAGAAATCAATAATTCCTCGTTCTAATTTTGCCATGCGGAACCTCTCACTAAAAACATTTGTCAATTCGACTAATGTTCCTATCGTCGGACCCATTAAGCGAATTTCTTCAAGCAAGCGTGCAGGAGTCCGAACAAAATAGGTCTCTTTAAGTTTGTTGACAATTTTTTTAGCTGCCTCACGTTTTTTCTTGGCAAGCTCCTGTAGCTCCACATCCACTAAAGCATCCTTTGATACACGCTTTAAAGTTGACCATTTCACAGTTGCGAAATAATCAAAGAGTTCCTGCCACGTTCCTTCACGACTAATGCGAATGCCTTCTTGAATCATGGCAAAATCAATCTCTGCTGTTTCAGCATATGGTGCAGGTCCCTCAGGCTGTAGCGTAATGGCTCGCATTTCAGAAATTAAAACGAAAGCCTCGTCAAGACTATGCTTGACTGTTAATTTCACATATTTCGACAGCTCTAAATCATCAATTGTCACGTCTGCAGCTAAGTCATATGTCTCTGGTAGACTACGAAGCCATTTTTGAGGCTCTGTATGAACGCGGGATGTATCATAAAGCTTGCTTATTAAGGTTTCTATCGCCTGATCATCACGATCCGATGTAAAGCTATCAACAAGACGATAGATTGCTTGAATCTGTGCCTCATCCTCAGAATCGTAAGCATCTTCTAATACTTCTGCTAATATATCGTCCCTTAACAAAGCAACCTCTGCCTCATTTGCTATACGAAAGCCTGGATCAATATCTAGCATATAGGCATACTGCTTCACAATAGCTAAGCAGAAAGAATGCAGTGTTGAAATTTGTGCTTTATTGACAAGGCTTAACTGACGTCTTAAATGATTGGAAGTTGGATTTTCTGCAATAGCCTTTTCAAGTGCCTCTGCCATACGATGACGCATCTCAGCAGCGGATGCATTTGTAAATGTTACGACAAGTAACTCGTCGACATTGATTGGATTCTCTTTTGCAACTACCTTTTCAATCATGCGATTAATGAGAACTGCCGTTTTACCAGAGCCTGCCGCAGCCGATACAAGTGTATCCTGGCCGCTTGCATAAATTGCCTTCCACTGGTCGTCAGTCCATGTCACTTCCGTTGGCTTTTCGGGTATTTTTTGTACCAACTTACTTCATCTCCTTCCAAATTTTGTCAACGATATCATTCGGTTTTGCTTGCTGTAACTGACGATAGCTTTGCTTGCCATCAGATGGGTCAAATTGACAAACAGCCGCAAATTGACAGTAGTCACATGCTGTTTTTGTTTTTAGTTTATAAGGACTAATAGAGGTATCCCCTGCTAAAATTCCATTACCAGCCTCTTGATGCTTGCGCCGTACAAAATGCTGTAGATTTTTCATATCATTAACAGGTACAATACGTGACTGAGATTCTGATGGTGTCCCATCTTTTTTCATATAGACAGGAATGATTTTTGAATGCCCACTCGATTCCTCTAATTGCTCGTCCATCGATAAAATGGACTCCGCATTTTCTGATAAAAGACCTTTCATTTTGTATTGTTTTAATCGATCTTCCTCAATTTCACTGTCGCTTAAATCCTTATCAAGCTTTAGCATTGGATTGTGGACATGCACATAAAGAACCCCGGCTGGTTCCGCCTCACCCGGTAGCCAATAAGAGGAATTTTCCATCGCTACATCTAAATACGTTAGTACCTGAAGAGACAATCCGTGATAAACCTCATTCAAATCTAAATCACGAGCTGATGATTTATAATCGACAATCCGTAAATAAGAGCGGTCATCAATAGACGCACTATCTACCCTATCAATACGACCTCGCATAAACATTTTCTTACCACCTGTTAAATCAATTTCAAGTGGTGGTAGCTGTTCATTTTGCCCAGGTCCAAACGATGCCTCAATGGCAATTGGCTTAAAGTGAGATACATTCGCATGCTGTGTAAGTGCCGTCATTGTTCGCTCGACAATACGAATAAGCTTGCGCTGAATATAGCGATAACGTGCGCTTGACAGTAAAATTTGATGTGAAAATACCGGCACAATTTGCTCAACGGCTTGTCGTGCTAATTGTTTAATTTGTTGCTTTGTTAAACGTATCCATGATAGCTGCTGACGGTGTGTCTCTTCAGTAATCCATTTCAATGCCTCATGGAATAAATCGCCCATTGCAAATGTTTCTAGTCTGTACTCTGCCCGCTCTTCTAGACGAAGCCCATACGTTGTGAAATGCGAAAATGGGCAACGGAAAAATTTCTCAACACGCGACACACTAGATGTTAGCTTTTGACCGTATAATTCCTGAGTGATGTAATTTTCTAATGGCTCTGCTTCATTTTTATGAGTGATTGGATGTAAAACTCGTTCAAAAACAAGTGCCCAATAAGGGTCCTGTTTATAAAATTTTTGTAAAGCAAGCCACTCTGGTGCAAGCTCGCGGCTATGCTCAGCTTGGCGTTTTTGCACCATTAAATGTGCTAAAGCTGTACGTGGATGACGTATATACGGTAAAGCACTTTCTTCCAGTAATTCAATTGGATCAATCACAACTCGCTCAACCTGGACACCACTCAAAAGCCCAGCCGTTTTATCATTGCCGATAATTTTCTTAATATAGAGTGAGGACAATAGCGCCTTGCCCTCTTCATCTGCTGTTGGGTAGGACATATATAATTTATCGGATGGCGTCGTTAAAGCACGATATAGCAAGAAATTCTCCTGCAGTAAACGATTTTTAGATGTTGGCGCAAGCTCATAACCAATTTGATTAAACCATTCACGTTCAGTATCTGACAGCAATCCCTCATACTCCATACGAGTTGGATAGACGCCATCATTCATCCCTAAGACAAAAGCGACCTTTATATTCGATAAACGGGCTAAGTCAACCGTTGCTACCATGACCTCATCTAATGTAGGTGGGATACGAGAAAATTCTAATGTATCAAAGCCCTCATCTAAAATTTTCGCCGCTGCCTCCACAGACATCTCCTGCTCACCAAACATATAGACAAACTGATCGAGCACGGCAATCCATTCTTTCCATGCTTGATCATGCTCACTTGCAGCTAATGCATCACCTCGATCCAGTTCACGGTCTTTCATTGCTTGAAGCTTTTCATAAACATGTAAACTTTCAATCAATTCAAATAAAGCTGTCGCTACATCTCGACCTGTTGTCGCTACTTCCAGCTTGTCCTGTAACAATTTTAGCGGCTGACGAATTTCATCGCGAATAGCCTCGATTTCTGCTTGCATGGCACGTTCTTCATCTGTTTGCACGCGTGAATGGAATTCAAGTCCACGATACTTCTTGTAAAACCATCGAGCTTCCTCAAACCAGCGCTCACCATAGACGCCCTGTGCTAAACAGTAGTTTTCTAAACGATCCGCACGCTCTCGCCAAACATTTAGCTCAGCATGTAATGGGAAAAATAAATCTGTTTTTACACTACGAAAAACTGGTTCGTATTTCCAATTAGAAGTGATAACCTCTAAAGCAGATCGACTAAGCTCAATTAAAGGGTGATGCAGCATCGTCTTTTTCGAATTTGTAAAAATAGGAATTTCATATTGCTGAAAAATCGTTGTAATAAGCGGGTCATAGACTTCTGCTTGTCTATAAAGAAGTACTATATCCTGATAACGATAACCCTTCTCCCTTGTTAGCTTTGTTATTTCCCGGGCAATGGCATGTATCTCTGCACGTCGATTGGACGCTTCAAGTACCATTACATCACCTGAAGTTTTTTTCGTTTGAGGCACAATATCTGCAAATCGCGATTCCATATGCTGTAAATCTTCAGATTGAAAACGATGCGTATTGTAGAAGTGCAATGGTGCATCCACTTCAATGCCCTCTTCATTTGCAATGTCGTGTAAACGTTGGTTCGTAGAAGCGGCTTCATAGAATAAAGACTGCTCATCATAAACTTCTTCGATATGGTCAAACGGAAGAACTACCGTTACCTGTTTCGTCACCTTTAATAACTCTTTTACAAGCTCTAATTCTCTTACAGTAAATGCTGTAAAACCATCTATATAAATTGTTGCCTGCTTCATCGTCTCGGAGTATTTCAGTTGCTCGGTTAAAATCGGATAATACCCCTCACTATCGACATACGTCGTGCCAAGTCGTTCCTCCAAAGCTTGTAGAACTACTTGTAAATCATTCGTTTTCGCTTGCAAAGTATGAGGCGCATCAATGACCTTCAAAGATGCTGTCACTTCAGCTAACACTGAACTATTTACACTATAACGACTAAACTCCCGTAATAGCGATTCTATTTCCTCCGTAAAGCCTCGTTTCCCAGCTGCTTGTCGAAATAATGAAAACTCACTTTTTTGTTCCTCTAAAAGTTTGCGGATAAGCATTCGATAGCCATAGCCATTTACTTCTTTTCGAGCAATACCACCCGTTTCCTGTAACACTAGCCATGCTAATCGTTTAAATGTCATGACCTGCGCACGGATTAAGCCTTGCAAGCCATGCTTATTCGTTAGCTCATACTCCGTTGAGTAAGACATTTGGTCAGGAACAATCACAAAAATTGGATTTCCCAACGGATCTGATTTTAGTTGCTCGATAATCTCATGATGAATAAACGTTGATTTACCTGTTCCTGAACGTCCTGATACAATACGCAATGTCATGCTTTTCCCCTCCTGTTAATAATCTATTTAATCTTATATCCCCAGGACTTCACGACTCAACCTGAGCAGTTTTCGCATGGACCTGATCACTTTGCTGTTTTACCTGAGCAGTTATTGTATAGGTCCCAGCGCTTTGCTACTCTAACTGTGCATTTTAGTGTTTTATCTGAGAGCCACTCATGTTACTCGAGCATTGTCTACTCTTATTGAAAGATAAAAACCCCTTCTCTCATTTTACATGATACAAGGGGCTGGATGTGCATATTCAACTTTCATTATTGATGATTTTTCGTCAATTTTCGCGCTTGTTTTAAATCTCTCTCTACACGCGAGTTTAATCGTTTCTCTATAAGCTTGCCAACCCACCAAAGCACGACAATCGCAACACCTGCAATAATCAGTCTTACAGGGCTTGTTAAGAGTGATTTTAAATCATAGCCAAGCACGCTCATTCCTAAAATCATAACGAACTTCCCTGCCAATAATACCACTAAATAAAACTTTTTATGCATATGAGATAGCCCCGCTACGATGTTTACAATGACTGAGGGTGTAAAAGGAAAACAAAGTAATACAAACAGGGGACTTATCCCATTCATATCTACCCATTTAATTAGCTTTTCTACCTTTTTACTGCCTGTTACAAATCGAAGCTTGGGATGCTTGCCAAAATGTCGAACAAGCAAAAATACTGCATATGAACCAGCTACAGATCCTAGCCAGGATAATAAAAAACCAAGCCATAAACCAAATGCGCTCGCATTGGCCACAACAAACACGACCAAAGGTAAAAACGGTAAAAACGCCTCTATAAAAGGTAATAATAAACCAATGACCGGGCCAAATGTTCGATATTGTGCCGTAATTTGCTCAATATTTTCTACAGTAAACCATTCATTCAAAATCAACACCTCTATTTATACTGCAAAATTAAATGTAAAATTGTTAACTTTTCCGATGTATTTTTATACTCATGTGGCTGATGTCCTGAGAATACTAGTGTATCCCCTTCTTCTAGTAATTCATGCATATCTCCAGCAGAAATGGTGGCTTGTCCTTGGATAACAGTCACAGTTTCTTCTACCCCTTCCGTGTGGGCTTCACTCCTGCTAGAGGCGCCAGGCTCCATTTCAATCTTATAAAGTTCCCAGCCACGTTCTGGATTATAAGGAATAATGGAATACACACGATATCGTCCCTCGTCTTCATCTACATGTGGCGCATCCTTACTACTATATTTCATGAAATGAGCTGTAGGAGGTTGTAATAAGCACGAAAATGAAGTACGCATACCCGCAGCGATTTTCCAAATCGTTGATACTGTAGGATTCGCCTCTCCCTTTTCAATTTGTGCAAGTTGAGCTTTACTTACCCCTGTAGCTTTGGCAACATCGTCTAAGCTTAATTGACGTTGCTGCCGAATCTTCTTTAATTGAAATGCTAAATTTCGACTCATTTGCTCCATTTTTATTCACCAATTTCTATTGTTTATTTTATCAGACATATGTATACTTTAATAAACATTAAGAACTATCAAACTATTCCATCATTAGTATACATGGAAATTTTTAAGAAAGGATGACCTATTTATGACAAGTACAACAGAATTTCAGAATGAAACAACAAACACGCCAGACGATAGCTTTTTACAAGGCGTTAAAGATTGTGTTCCCACTTTACTTGGCTATATTAGTATAGGACTCGCTTTCGGTGTTGTAGGTTCCGCTTCTGGATTATCTGTACTCGAAATTGCACTTTTAACTATACTCATCTATGCAGGCTCCGCACAATTTATCTTTTGTGCACTTCTTCTAACAAATAGTCCTGCTTCTGCTATTATTGTAACCATTTTTGTCGTAAATTTACGTCATTTATTAATGAGTTTAACATTAGCTCCTCATTTTACACGCTATTCCATGCTCAGAAATGTTGGTTTCGGCACATTATTAACAGACGAAACATTCGGTGTAGCTGTTACAAAGCAAATGCAAACTGGTAAGCTATATGGCAAATGGATGGATGGGCTGAATATCACTGCTTACTCATTTTGGATTCTTTCTTGTGTAGCTGGCGCATATTTGGGGCAATGGGTGGCAAACCCTGAAAAATGGGGCTTAGATTTCGCATTGATCGCCATGTTTGTGGCACTTCTTGTACTCCAACTTGGCAGTGTAGGGAAAAGTAAAATAATGCATTATCTTATGTTAATCGGTTATATGGCTGTCATTATGTATGGCCTTTCCTATATTGTGCCTTCGCATGTGGCTGTTCTTCTTGCAACAGTTATTGTAGCAACTATAGGGGTGGTGACAGATAAATGACGACAACCGCTTCTATGGTATGGCTCATCATTGGCTGTGCACTTGTAACTTGGCTACCACGTATCATTCCTTTTATGTTCGTACGAAGTGTGAAACTACCAGACGTTGTAATGAAGTGGTTAAGCTTTATCCCTGTCTGCATTTTAAGCGCTCTTGTTATTGAAAACTTACTGGATACTGAAAGTGGAAAAATCGTCACACTCGATTGGCCTGTCTTTATTACATTTGTGCCAACACTTATTATTGCACTCGTTACAAAAAGCTTATCTATTACAGTTGTAGCTGGGGTTATTATTATGGCAGCTGTTCGTTTTTTCATGTAAAAAGGTCAGTCCTAAAAGTGAAGCTATCACTTTGGACTGACCCTTTTTAAACAAGACCTTTATTTTTTTTCATTTTACTCGCTAACCAAAAGCCTACTGTTAACGAAAATGCATCGATAACAAATATAATAGGCGGGGAAGTATAACCTGCATATACAGATGCCGCAATAAGAGCAATCGCCAATATTAGTGCCACATAACGATTATACGTAATTCTTGTAAACAATAACACGAGTAATGCTGGCAAAAATAACGCTAACATCATTTTCCCGAAAACATCCATCATATATCCCTCGGCTCAGCTAGTAATAATCCTATACGGTAATGATCATTGCTATAGATAACATGCTGTGTTAAGCGTACTTCATTGTTACGATCTACTATTTCTAGACGGCAATGTGCAGCATTTAATTGCAAAGCTTCGTATAAATCATTTTCAGTATAAATGGAATGCCCATTTACTTTACGAATACATTCCCCTGCCAGTAAGCCCATTTTTTCAGCTGGTGAATCCGGTAGGACAGCCGCAATTATAGCACCCTTTGAGCTTGGTGCAACTGCATAAATTTCCGTTTTATCTTGCAGCGCATAGAAGATTGAAATAATGATACGACTCACTACACCAAGTGCCAACGTTATAAAGCCGATGACTGGCTCCAAGGCTGCTGCAAGTCCACCTATTAAAATTACCTGTCCTAGCATTAGCACTGATCGGCCAATTTTAGGCAATTGCAAAGCCGGTAATTCTTTTCTAGTAAGCTTTGAAAATCCTATAACGACTGGAAATAGTACGAGTGCAAAGGTACTCTCTCCTATTGTAAACTGTGGCCAATACGGAAAATCTGCCGGAATAATATTACCAGGCATTACAAAGAAGATTGGCAGTACCCATACATTTCTTGAACGATAGACAATTGCCTGCATACCTCGCTTCGTTTTTTCAACTCGCGGTGTCGTTACCTTCATTGCTATTCGACGAATTAACATGCCCTCAGCAATCACACATAGACCAGCTAAAATAGTAATCGTTACAATGGGACCGGCCAATAAATTTACACCTTCTAAAGAGATTTTCCACCAAGAAAATGTCCAATTATATTGAAACATCGCCCATATTGCTAAAGTAGCAAGCCCCATCGTATAGATTGGTGAAAGTGCATTAATGAAGAACAGTAATAATGCTAATGCAGAAATGGCTATTAAAATCATTAAGAAAGCTTTGGGCACTGTTAAACCTAAACCAACGCTTACTAGCGAAATGAGAAGGGCATATAGCCAACCATATTTCCATTGCCCAATTAGCTCTGTCCAACCCCAAATAATACGTCTATTAAAAAATTTACGCTCCTGTTTTACACGACTATAACCTAATAAAATCGCAAATAAAATTGCAATATAAATTAATGGGTTGAGTAAGAAGCGGCCAATCGCTGTCACAATTTCTATTAATATATCACTAACCATACGAACACCCGCCGTTTCTGTCTTAAATACTATGAATTTATTGTATCAAACGACTACACTCTTGCGTAGTACAAACTAGTAGAAAGCTTACTATTCTTATTTTTTCTTTATTCAGCGGATGTCACGGATTTTGAAATATGCACGGTGCAAGTCAGATTTATATTATTCACTATTCAATATTGTGCAGTAAAAAGCTTGTCGCCATTTGGAACTGTAAATCATTTTGGCGATCTTCTTTATATTTTTTCAACGTTTCATTTAAACTGTTAAAGAAGGTAGTATCTATATAAATATTCTCTTCTGCCTGTTTTAACTTCTTATCCTCCCGATAAAGCTTAACAGCCTCCTCCGTCGATTCATCCAAGTAACCGTCTAAACGAGCAATTTTATAGCCTAGCTTTTTCAAAGCATTTTGCGTATAAGCAATTTCCTCACTCATATCGCCCTCTTTAAACTTCCCTGATAATGGATGCATTTGAAAAGCAAATAATTCATTTTGTTCAATAACTAAATTAGCCTCAATACCTTGCCCATGAATCCATTCACGTTTTGGTGTGAGCCATTTATTTGTGGACAGTTTAAGCTCCCCACCATTTGTCAGAGACCAAGATTCCTGCACTGTTCCCTTCCCAAAGCTCTTGACACCAACAATTGAGGCGCGTCCCCAACCTTTTAAAGCACCACTAAGAACTTCACTAGCCGATGCACTGCCTGCATTCTGTAAAATAACAATCGGCATTTTGTACATTGTCTGTAAATATTTTTCATCAAAGCTTTTTGATTCCGTTTTTAATGGTTCCATAGCACCTTCAGCATTTTGCATATACGCAAACACTTTGCCATTCTCCAATACAGTGCTCAGTAGCGCTGCGACGCTATGTAAATAACCACCTGGATTATCTCGCACATCAATAACTAACCCTTTTATATCTTTTCGAAGCAATTTACTTGTTTCGGCAACCCACTCATTTGCCGTCTTCTCACCAAAAAGTGCGATTTCTACATAGCCTATCGGAGTATTTTCTACGTCCAATATTTCACTTGATACTGTTTTGTTAGAAATTGCTGCTCGTTCCATCGTCATTTTAATATGTTTATCTTCACTTGGACGATAGACGACAATAGTTACTTTCGTCCCCTTTTCTCCTTGAATTAAATGCATTAATTCACTCATCGTTTTACCATCTACTCGAACGCCATCAACTTGTACAATTTCATCGAGAGAGCGCATTCCTGCTTTATCTGCTGGGGACGAACGGACAGGAGACACAACAATAAATTTCCCGTTACTTTCAGTTAGCTCAATACCAATGCCCACTCTTTCCTCGGCTAACATTTGTCGGTGTTGTTCTGCCTCTTCCTTCGAATAATAGGTGCTGTAAGGGTCCTTAATAGCGTCGGCCATACCACGAAGTGCCCCCTCCACCAATGCGTCTTTTTCCGTACTGTATACAGATTTTTTCTCAATTAAATTCAACGCTTCATTGATTGATCCAACCTCTGTGACGACTGGCTCCTTTTTATCCCCTAGATTAAACCAGTCAAAATAAAATCCACTACCTAACAATAAACTACTAGCAAGTACGCCGACACCAGCCATTATTTTGCGCAAACCTTCCCTCCTCCGTCTCTTTTACTGTATGACTTTTATTTTTCAAACATACAAGATTAAGCTTCAAAATAATTTGGTGAATACTATGCTTTTTGTTTCGTGGGTATTCTATCGGCTAGCGCGGGTACTTGCCTTTCTAGTGTGGGTATTCTTGCGCGAATCGCGGGTATTTCCCTTCCTCGCGCGGGTATTCTTGCGTGAACCGCGGGTATTTCCCTTCCTCGCGCGGGTATTCTTGCGTGAATCGCGGGTATTTCTCCTCCTTGCGCGGGTATTCTTGCGTGAATCGCGGGTATTTCCCTTCCTTGCGCGGGTATTCTATAAACAAGTAAATATTCACATAAAAAAATCTGCTTCGTTTCTATGAGAAAACGAGCAGATTCTTTGAATTTATCTTCTATTGTTTAGTCTAATGCTTCCACATAGCTCTTTAACATATCAACATTCATTGGCCCTCTAATTGCACGTTGAATATATCCATTTGAATCAATAAAATATGTTGTAGGAATCGTTAATACTTGATAATCTAAGCCAACTTCGTTTTTCATGTCAAGTAAAATAGGGAATGTTAACTCAAAGCTATCTCTAAATGTCATTACGGTATCAATCTTTGCGTCATCTGTTACATCACGTTCACCCTGTGTTAAATTGACAGCTACTATTTCTACATTATCTTTTTTAGCATTTTGTTCATAATATTTTTGCATATGTGGCATTTCTGCCTTGCACGGTGGACACCATGTTGCCCAGAAATTTAACACGACTTTCTTTCCTCGAAGCTCACTCAATGTCACATTTTTACCATCTAAACTTGTTAAAGTAAAATCCGGTGGTGTATCTCCGTTGTTTAAACCAATCTTCCGGTCATCCATTTCTTTTCCAAGAGAAGCTGTTTCAATTTCACGATCCTTATCAATCTGCTGTTTTACATATGTACCAATCATCGCGGCTATTAACAACACGACGACGAGCAGCCCTATATTTTTTTTCATTCCTTACCTCCCATGCTTTCTTTTTGAACAATATTATGTAAATATTGCCTGCAAATCGCTATACCTAGTATAAGTAATATGACGCTCACACCTACAGCCGGTTGCCATAAACCATGCGGCTGAAAGAAGGCAACAATCATAAGCCCAATCGTATATAAAAATAATGCACGATTGATAGCCGTTATTTTCCATAATATGAGGACTGTTAGTGTACTTAGCACAATTAAAGTACTTACTTCGCTAGTGGTCTGATTGTCATTTAATAACACCACAAGCCATTGATAGATCGATTGCGTTAAAATGATTGCCCAGCTACAGGCAGTGATTCCAGTTGCGTCAAACTGTAATTTTTGTCGCTTCCGCCAAAGCTGTAGCGATGCTGCCATTACCCCTAAAAAGACACCGATTGTTCCACCATTGAAATAAAGGAGTGCAAACGGTTGAGCAATAACAGCTTTAAAATCAGTAACAATTATGCTAAATTTCCAAACAAGAATAAAAGTAAGGGCTGCGTCTCCATATACCTCCGACCATTTCTTCGGAAATTGTACTCGTAATACTAGCCATACAATGAAAAATGCCGCAAGAAGAGCGACAGCTGTTGCTGGTAATGTTAGTGTCCTAATAGAGAACCATTCTGTATTATTCACCTAATAAATCCTCCGCAAGTAAAGTTAGATTCAGCATAGCATACAATCTTTATATGAACTGTTATTTCACACTGTGTTCAAAAAATCTTCGGAAAACATGAAAAGAATATGCTTTTTATGAGCAAATATATTGTAATACCCCACAAGGTATTTATATTACTAATACTAACATAAAATGTGGCACAACTAGGAAAAATATTTCCAACAATTATCTACCAAAACAATTTTAAGTTCAATGTTTAAATTTCCCGATGAATGCTGAGGTGATTCACATTATGAGGCTTCCCTAAAAGTTCCGCCGACTCCCCCTCCCTTAAGGGCGTTCTATCCGTCATTTCGATGATTCTATCAGTCACTTTGCTTCTTCTATCCGTCGATTCGATGATTCTATCCATCAGTTTTGGTTCTTAACATCACGCTTGAAAAAACCTAACTAAAAAAGCTATACATTAGATGGAATTCTAATGTATAGCTTTCATTATTTTTACAACGGAATATATTTTAATGGGTTGACACTTCCGACTGCTTGTCCTTGCCAAGCGCCGATATGCACTTCAAAGTGTAAGTGCGGTCCTGTTACACGTCCTGTGCTACCCATCGTAGCAATTTGTTGGCCTTGGGATACTTCTGTGCCAACACTAACGTTGAAGGAATTTAAGTGTGCATACACTGTCGTATAGATTTGACCGTCGATAGAATGTGTAACGATGACAACATTACCATACGAGCTAAGTGGTGCCGCATAGGAAACAACACCGTCAGCAGCTGCCCAAATTGGAGTACCTGTACCATTGGCAAGATCGACTCCATAGTGGAATTCTGAACCAGCACCAATATTACGCCAGCCATATGGCGATGTTAAACGACCATTTGTTGGCTTAATCCATGTACCATTCGATTGTGGAGCAGTGACTGTTGAAGAAGACCCACCACCACTATTGCCTGAATTAGATGCCTTGGTTGGGGCTGCTGCCTTCGCTGCTGCGTTTGCCTTCGCTGCTGCTGCTGCGTCTGCCTTGCGTTTCGCTTCTTGTTGACGGGCAACTTCAGCTAATCGTTTTTGTTCATCGATGATCTTTTGTTGTAATTCATCACTAATTTCAAGTGCCTCAGAATATTCTTTCTCAAGCAATACTTTTTCTGACTTCAGCTTTTCTTGTTCTTTTTCTAATTGATCAATTAATTTGTTTTTCTCAGCTTTTTGTCCATCCAATGATGCTTTTAAACGATCAAGTTCAGCTTTTTTATCTTCAAGCTTTTGGCGTTTGCCTTCTAAGACTTGCTTTTGTTCCTCTAATTTTTGCTTGTCCTCTTTTTGATCTTGGATAATTTGTCGATCCGCTTCAAGCAATGCATTGACAGCAGAGAATCGATCGATAAAATCTACGAAGCTATTAGAACTAAGTAGTACGTCTAAATAGCTAACGGTACCACCCGCCTGAATGGCACGAGCACGATCCTCTAGCAATAAATCACGCTCTTCAATTTTGCGCAGAAGCTCTGCTATGGAATCTTCTAAAGACTTTATTTCTTTATTTGTAGATTGAATTTCTGCCAATACATTTTTGATATTGCTATTAGTTTTATCAATTTCAGCATTTAATGTTTGAATTTGATCTAATAATTTTTGTTGCTTGTCTTCATTTGCTGTAATAGCATTTGTTTTATTTTTGATGGATGAATCTAAGCCATCCTTCTTTGATTCAATTTGTCTTTTTTCATCTTTTAAATCCGATAAACTATTGGCATACGCTGATGGAGTTTGGATAAAAAGAAATAGTGCAGATGCTGCAGCAAGTGTTTTTATTGAGTTTTTCGCCATACTTTTCACCGGTTGAACTCCTTTTCGACTAATTATTTTGAATGATAACCTATTGGGTTGATTTCATTTCCAACCGGGCGCTTTCCTGGGGCGTTCGATGAGCCGCTTCACTCGCATGGCTCGCTAATCCCCTAGGTGTCGCCCAACCTTCTTCCAATCAACTTATATATATGGAATACGTTTAAAATGTCATCCCAACTTTTTATGATAAGCCTAACGAAAGCTAAATTTTTAAAAACTTACGTACTGACATGAAGCTTCCCCAAACACCGATTAGGACACCAATGAGTAATAGTAGACCGCTTACTTGGTACACAAGAGGTGAGAAATCAAGTACTTGAACAAGTTCACCCTGTAATCGAGGCGCAATAATTTTATATACATTGTGGTATAGGGTTGCGATAACCGTAATCGGAATAATAGAACCTAAAATTCCGAGCCACATGCCTTCTAATATAAATGGGATACGCACGAACCAGTTTGTTGCTCCTACAAGTTTCATAATTTCTATTTCATCACCACGTGCAATGATCGTAATTCGAATTGTATTAGAAATTAAGAAAATCGCTGTAAATAATAACCCTAAAATAAGCACTGTCCCTACGTTACGGCTAATATTCAAGACGTTAAAAAGCTTTTCTACTTTGCCTTCACCATACATAACATTATATGTATTCTCGAATTTATCAATTTTCTTAGCGACAGTAGCCGTTTGCTGAGGATCTGAAGCCTTCACATAAATAACATTACGTAATGGATTACTTTGCTCAAATAGTTTAAAATCTTCCCCAAAATCTTTTACTAATTTGGTTAACTCATTTTCCTTTGTCGAATAGTTCATCTCTTCGATATCTGGCAATTTCTTTATTTTTTCCATGAGTGCTTTTTCAGCAGCTTCATCAGCTGTTTCATCAATTAATACTTTAATTTCAACATCGTTCTCTAAATCAGATGCTACTTTATTTAAATTCATCATAATAAGCGCAAATACGCCCACTAATATTAATGTAACTGTAACTGCACTTACTGAAGCAATGGTCATCCAGCTATTACGGCCAAGTGACTTTAGACTTTCTCGGAAGTGACGTTTCACCGTATTAAATTTCATAGCCGTAATCACCTCCGTGCTCATCACGGACAATCATTCCGCCTTCAATCGCAATTACCCGACGTCGAATCGTATTCACGATTTCACGGTTATGGGTTGCCATTACAATAGTTGTACCTCTTGCATTAATTTCCTCAAATAAATTCATAATATCCCACGATGTCTCAGGATCAAGATTCCCGGTAGGTTCATCTGCAATAACGACCTTCGGTACATTGACAATAGAGCGCGCAATCGAAACACGCTGCTGTTCGCCACCTGAAAGTTCATTAGGGAACATTCTCGCCTTTTGCTTCAGCCCCACGAGCTCCAGAACCTCCATTACTCGACGTCGAATTTCCACTGGTTCCTCTTCAATTACCTCTAGTGCAAATGCCACGTTTTCATAGACATTCAAACGAGGAAGTAGTTTGAAATCTTGGAAAACGACTCCAAGCTGACGACGTAAAAAAGGTACTTTTTTATTTTTTAATGTAGCTAAATCTATGCCATTAACAGTGATTTCTC
Source organism: Lysinibacillus sp. FJAT-14222 (assembly GCF_001278875.1). NCBI lineage: Bacteria > Bacillati > Bacillota > Bacilli > Caryophanales > Bacillaceae > Lysinibacillus > Lysinibacillus sp. FJAT-14222. The sequence goes on from NZ_LIYL01000050.1 coordinate 80,911, forward strand.
CTGAAGTAGCTTTTTCCTCGCGGTACATTAACTTAATGAATGTCGATTTACCTGCACCACTTGGACCTACAACATAAACAAATTCACCTTGCTTTATGTTAACGGAAATCCCATTTGCCGCAACAACGCCACTTGGGTACTTCTTTGTCACATTTTTCATTTCTATCATATTTAAACCACCTAAATCTCTTACCTATGTAAGAGGTATTTCGTTAACTATTATAGCACTCTATATCTCCCTTTTTTATTACAGTTTCATTTCATTCCGTGGCAGTTCTTGCTATTTCGTTCCTTCATTGCCATTTTCGAGACGAAATTGTCATAAAACTCGACATACAAGAAAACAGAAATCGACCTCAATATGTAGAAGTCGATTTCTGTTTTCTTAACTTTTCAAGCAATAAAAAAGCATTCAAGCTATGCTGTTTCGCATAGCCTGAATGCTTTTGTTACTTAAATATGCTGCTCGTCAGTTGTTGTATAGCGTATTAAAACTGCACCTGTTTTAGACTCGCCTTCGATAAATAGACGATTAGCATCCTCTACTTCTTTATCAAAACGTACTACTTTTGATAAGAATTGATCCTGTGATTCAATTTTTGAAGCATCTTGAATACCAACATCTACTTTACCAAAATTCGTAACAATTTTACCGCTTAACGATATTGTACGTGGCACATACAATTCAACAGCTCCTGCAACTGTTTGCGCTTTGATTTTTGATGAATTGGTAGAGCAAGTTGTAACAACAACATGTCCATTGACCGATTTTGCTTCAACTTCATCCAATGCGCCATCCAAATATACACGACCATTCAATGTCTCAGCTTCTAAATCTTTACCACGAACATTTGTTAATTCAATCGAGCCATTAGAAGAATCCACTTCTGCCTTCCCAAAATTAAACTTAGAGCCTTTAATCGCACCATTTAATGTCTTTACTTTTAATTGCTCGAAATCCGTATCTTGTAAAGTAACACTACCGTTCATTAAACGTACTGATAGTTTCTCCAATTTATCCTTTGGTACAAGTACTTTAACATTTACTTGAACAAGCTTTAGTTGACTTAAAATTCGTAGTGAACCTTCATCTTCCTTCACCACGAATTGCTCTAGGAAATGAGCACGCGTTTCTTCTTCACTATCATTAACAAGTGGTGCCTTCACCTTGCAAATAACTTGGAAGCTATCTCCTTCAGAAGATTCTAATGAAAAATTGCCATTCGGTAATTCAGCAATTATATTGTCTACATGTTCAGCTGCAACTTCTTCCGTATGAGTAAACTCTACTTTATCACCAAACGGAGAGGTTACATCAAATTCTTTTACCTTTTTTACTGCCGTATTCATCATATCCATAAAGAGTGAACCAATTTGTGTTAAATCTTTACGAAAATCTCGCATCTCTTCTTGGAAATATTTCGTAAAATCTTCATCTTTTTTCGTTTCATCTTTGTGACTTTCATCTTTAAATACTGACTCTTTTTCTGTTGAGGAATGCTGGTCCTCTTTTGACACATCATTCATAACATTTTGAGTGGACTTGCTAGGTTGCTCTAATGCTTCTAATAATGTAATCGCCTCTTGCGCTGAAATTGTTCCTTTTTCCACAAGTTCTAAAATTCGTTGACGTTCATTTTGCATAATTAAAATAGCCTCCCTCAGTTCGTTATAGTATTTATACGAATCATTTTGTGAAAAGTTTCACCATAAAAATGAAAATATTGGGGATATATCTTTTTTTAGGCTTACTACAGTCAACTTATCCACATAACATACGTTTTAACATAATGTCACCCAACTTTTAATTTTTATCGACATCCGCATGCCGGGCGCACGTAAAAAAAATTCGCAAATCCCCTTTAGGGAATTTGCGAACAATTACTTTATTGAGAAGCCTTTGCTAAAGCAGCTTCCATACGCATACGATCTCTTGTTAATATCGGTTTTAAATATTTTCCTGTATAAGAGCCACTTACTTCTGCGACTTCTTCAGGTGTACCTGTCGCAACAATTGTGCCACCTTTGTCGCCACCTTCAGGCCCTAAGTCGATAATGTAGTCCGCTGTCTTGATGACATCTAGATTATGTTCGATCACTAGCACTGAATCGCCATTTTCTACAAGACGCTGTAAAACAATGAGTAAACGTGCAATATCGTCTGCATGTAAGCCCGTTGTCGGCTCATCTAAAATATAGAATGATTTACCTGTTGAACGACGGTGTAATTCAGAGGCTAATTTTACACGCTGCGCCTCACCACCAGATAACGTTGTGGCAGGTTGTCCTAATTTCATATAGCCTAATCCTACATCCACGATGGTTTGTAGCTTACGCTGGATTTTCGGAATATTTTCGAAGAATACGACTGCGTTTTCAATCGTCATATCTAAAATATCCGCAATGCTCTTATCTTTATATTTCACTTCAAGCGTTTCACGGTTATAACGTTTCCCATGGCAGACTTCACACGGTACATAAACATCTGGTAGGAAATGCATTTCAATTTTTATAATTCCGTCACCACGACAAGCCTCACAGCGACCTCCCTTAACGTTGAAGCTAAAGCGACCTTTCTTATAGCCACGTACCTTTGCCTCATTTGTTACTGCGAAAACATCTCGAATATCATCAAAAACACCTGTATAAGTAGCAGGATTGGAGCGAGGTGTACGACCGATTGGTGATTGGTCAATATCAATAACCTTTTCTAGTTCATCAATCCCTGTTATTTCTTTATGTTCACCCGGCTTCACCTTTGAACGGTTAAGTTTCTGAGCCAATGATTTATATAAAATTTCATTAATAAGTGTTGATTTACCTGACCCTGAAACGCCTGTTACGGCCACGAATAATCCAAGTGGTACATCCACCTTCACATTGTGAAGATTATTTTCCTTAGCACCTTTAATGGATAATTTGCGTCCATTCGGTTTGCGTCGCTCAATTGGCAGTGGAATAAACTTCTTACCACTTAAATATTGCCCCGTCAAAGATTTATCATTTTCCATTACTTCCTGCGGTGTCCCTGCTGCAACAATTTGACCACCATGCACACCTGCACCAGGACCAACATCAATGAGATAATCCGCCGCCAGCATTGTATCTTCATCGTGCTCGACAACAATAAGCGTATTGCCAATATCACGCATATTTTGCAGCGTACTAATGAGACGGTCATTATCGCGTTGATGCAAGCCAATTGATGGTTCATCTAAAATATAGAGGACACCTGTTAAACGCGAGCCAATTTGTGTCGCAAGGCGAATTCGTTGAGCTTCTCCCCCTGAAAGTGTTCCTGCCGCTCGACTTAACGTTAAATAATCTAATCCCACGTTTACGAGGAAGCCTAGACGTTCTTCAATTTCACGTAAGACAAGTCGAGCAATTTTCATATCTTTTTCTGATAAATCTAGCTCTTTGAAAAATGTATCAGCTTCCTGAATGGAATACTGTGTAACTTCACCAACATGCTTATCTGCTATTTTTACAGCTAATGTTTCAGGCTTTAAACGATAACCTTTACAAGACGGACACGCTTGCTGTGCCATATATTTTTCCATTTGTTCACGCACGTAATCAGAAGATGTCTCCTTAAAACGGCGCTCCACATTACGTACAACACCTTCAAATTCAATCATTTGATCTCGAACATTGCCAAACTCATTTTCATAATGGAAGTGGATTTTATCTTTTCCAGAACCATATAAAATTTTATCCATCTTTTCTTTCGGAAGATCCTTTACAGGTACATCCATCGGAATATCATAATGATCACATACCGCCTTTAATAACTGTGGATAATATTGAGAGCTAGTGGGTTCCCATGGTGCTATAGCATGCTCTAATAAACTTCGATCCCAATCAGGTACTACTAAATCAAGATCTACCTCTTGCGTCGAGCCTAAACCATCACAGCTTGGACAAGCTCCGAATGGACTGTTAAATGAAAACATTCGGGGCTCTAGCTCACCGATTGAAAATCCACATAATGGACAGGCATGATGTTCACTAAATAATAATTCCTCATGCTCCATCACGTCGACAAGTACACGGCCATCTGCCAAACGTAATGCTGTCTCTAAGGAATCACTAAGACGTGACGCGACGCCTTCCTTCATAACAACACGATCCACGACTACTTCTATTGAATGCTTTTTGTTTTTATCAAGATCAATCGCATCATCTAAATCACGTAGCTCCCCGTCGAGACGTACTCGAACAAAGCCTTGCTTTTTTAAATCCTCCAGTAGCTTTACGTGCGTTCCCTTACGCCCTGATACCATTGGGGCAAGCAGCTGCATTTTCGTTCTTTCTGGATAAAATAATAGTCGATCGACCATTTGCTCAATCGTTTGGGAGGTAATCTCAATACCATGATTCGGACAAATAGGCTTACCGATACGCGCAAATAGCAAACGTAAATAATCATAGATTTCCGTTACTGTACCAACAGTAGAACGTGGGTTACGGCTCGTCGTTTTTTGATCGATTGAAATAGCAGGAGATAACCCCTCTATCGCATCGACGTCTGGTTTGTCCATTTGCCCAAGAAATTGACGTGCATAGGCTGAAAGTGATTCTACATAACGACGTTGTCCCTCGGCATAAATCGTATCAAACGCTAATGACGATTTCCCTGAGCCTGATAAACCTGTTAGCACTACTAGTTGATCACGTGGAATTGTGACATTAATATTTTTTAAATTATGTGCTCGTGCGCCCTGCACGACTATTTCAGTATTTTTCACAAGCCATTCACCCTTCTACCTTCAATTCAAATATTGTATCGCGCAGATCAGCAGCTCGTTCGAAATCTAGCGCCTTTGCTGCTTCCTTCATTTCTACTTCTAGGGAAGCAAGTAATTGCTCTCTTTCTTCCTTCGTTAACTTCTTACCTTTTGTTGTCTTCGCTACATAAGACTCTTCTTCCTCTGCCACCTGTGTTGCACGAATAACATCAGGAATTTTCTTAACAATCGTTTTCGGCGTAATGCCATGCTCCTCGTTATACGCCATTTGCATTATTCGACGACGCTTCGTTTCCTCAATCGCCTTTTTCATCGAATCCGTCATATTATCTGCGTACATAATGACATGACCATTAGCATTACGCGCCGCACGTCCAATCGTTTGAATTAATGAACGCTCTGAACGTAAAAATCCTTCCTTGTCAGCATCTAAAATCGCCACAAGAGAAACCTCAGGAATATCTAGCCCTTCACGCAATAAGTTAATGCCGATTAGAACATCATAAGTACCTTTGCGCAGCTCGCGAATAATTTCAAATCGCTCTAGCGTCTTAATCTCTGAATGCAAGTACTCCACCTTTAAGCCCATTTCTTTCAAATAAGCTGATAAATCCTCTGACATTTTTTTCGTCAATGTTGTAACGAGCACCCGTTCATCACGAGCAATACGATCTTGAATCTGATCGATTAAATCATCAATTTGTCCTTCAATAGGACGTACTTCAATTTGTGGATCAAGCAGCCCAGTTGGACGAATAATTTGCTGCACCATTTCCGGAGAATGCTCAAGCTCATACGGGCCGGGTGTTGCTGATACATAAATAGCTTGATGTATATGTTTCTCATATTCTTCAAAACGTAAAGGGCGGTTATCTAGTGCTGATGGCAAACGGAAGCCATGCTCAACTAGTACACCTTTACGTGCTTGGTCACCGTTATACATCCCTCGAACTTGTGGCAAAGTAACGTGACTTTCATCGACAACAAGTAAAAAATCATCAGGGAAATAATCAAGTAGCGTATATGGAGTTGCCCCCGCTTCACGCAATGTTAAATGACGCGAGTAGTTTTCGATACCTGAGCAAAAGCCCATTTCACCCATCATTTCTAAATCATAACGAGTACGCTGCTCTAAACGCTGTGCCTCCAATAATCTATCCTCTGCACGTAAAAGAGCTAGACGCTCCTCCAACTCTTTTTCAATATTTTCAATGGCTTTTCGCATTTTTTCTTCTCGTGTAACGAAGTGGGATGCTGGGAAAATAGCTATATGATCACGCTCTGCTAGTATTTCTCCAGTTAACGCATCCACCTCGCGAATTCGGTCGATCTCGTCCCCAAAAAACTCCACGCGGATACAATGCTCATCACGAGATGCAGGGAATATTTCCACTACATCACCACGTACCCGAAACGTACCACGTGTAAAACTCACATCATTACGCTCATACTGTACATCGACCAGTTTTCGAAGCAACTGATTACGTTCAATTTCCATCCCAGTACGCACAGACACGACCATTTCACGATATTCTTCTGGAGAACCTAGACCATAAATACAGGACACGGATGCAATAATAATGACATCATCACGCTCGAATAATGCAGATGTCGCAGAGTGACGCAACTTATCAATTTCATCATTAATGCTTGAGTCTTTCTCGATATAAGTATCCGTCTGCGGTACATAGGCCTCAGGCTGAAAGTAATCATAGTAGCTGACAAAGTATTCAACTGCATTATTAGGGAAGAACTCTTTAAACTCACTATATAATTGACCCGCTAATGTTTTATTGTGCGCCATAATAAGTGTCGGTTTTTTTACTTGTTTAATGACATTAGAAATCGTAAACGTTTTTCCTGTTCCTGTTGCACCGAGCAATGTTTGATGACGTTTACCTGCACATACACCCTCCACTAATTCCGCAATTGCCTGTGGCTGATCGCCATTAGGCGTATATGGCGCTTGTAAATCAAATGCTTGCACACATGTCCCCGTCCTTTCCTACCAATTTGATACATATATTTTAGCATAGCATTATTAAAATTTCGAACATTTAACGAACGAATGTTTGTAAATATTTTTTTATTTGCTATATTTAAGATGATTCCGATAGAACGTATGTACCAAAAAATTCAATTACAGCCTATCTATAAATAGATTACCCTTTCCAAATGTTAGCTAATCGAGAAGGGAAAATGTAAATACATGACCTTAGCAGGAATTTCAATGTTTGATGATGAATTGCTCGTTGAAATTGGGTCTATTAAAGATAAGCGAATTCTAGGGAGATTTGATCGAGTTAGGGGAGAAACGCTCAGGTTGATTGAAGAGTTGATCGGGTTGACTGATCAGCTAGATTGAATAAATGCTCGGGTTAACGGTAGAACCGATCAGCTTGATTGTAGAACTGATCGGGTTACCATTAAAACTGATTAACTAGATTGCATAACTGCTTGTCATAAAAAATAAGTTCGGTGTATTACCGAACTCATTTTTACAAGCTACCTGTTGATATAATTATTTCTAACAATGAGATATCTGTTTTACTTACTGGGCTCTCCTCTTCACTCCTTTGTGGCTAATGAATAAGACAATTTTTGACTACAAAGGTCTATTGTAAAATCCCATATTTATTTTTTATTCTCTCTAGTTTTTCTCTAATTGGTTTAGCTAACAATAGTAGAAAAATTACATTAGAAACAGCATAGATTATCATAAAAGGTACTGCAGAAGTTAATGCCAGTGCATATGCTTTCCAGCTGAAAACACCGTACATTGAAACTGTTCCCCAAATATCCATGCCAAATGAAAAGAATACACCTGCAACAATACCAAATAATACAAGTGGGATTTTTTTATGCATTATACCAGTTTTACCTAACAAACCAGCAACAAAACCAATCATTCCCCACATAAACATTTGGAATGGTGTCCAAGGACCTTGTCCAAAAAACATATTCGATACTAATGCAGAAATTGCTCCTGTTAAAAAGCCAGCTTCCGCACCAAGCGAAAACCCTGTAATAGCTGTAATAGCTGCCACAGGCTTAAAGCCAGGTGTAACAATAAATAAGGCACGCCCCGCCACTGATATAGCAGACATCACTGCTATGATTAAAATTTCCCGTGGCTGTGGCTTTCTACGCTCAAATGATAGGAAGAACGGCACACACGCTAAAATCATAATGACAATCGAAATAAAATAATATTTTCGGTCAGCAAATATTGTAATGCCCGCATATAAAGTAAGTGGAATTAACACAAGGATGACAATGCGTGAAATAATTAAACGAATGTTTTTTGGCATAAGGTAACTACATCCTCACAAGTAATGGCATTGCTCAATATATCTCTTGATATTCGATGTGCTGCTGTTGTATAAAAATTATTTCCACTATAAAATGCTCGTGGCTCACCTTCAGATACAATACTTCCGTCGAAAAATAGAGCACATCTACTGCTGTGTTGTGCAGAAAATTCAATATCATGTGTCACCATAATGATTGTCATACCTTTAGTTCGTAAATCTTTTAATATGTCTGCGAGTTCTTCTTTCGCATGTGCATCAAGACCCTTCGTCGGCTCATCTAATAGCAATATTTTAGGTTCTATTAACAAAAGCTTTGCGAGTGCTAGCTTCTGCTGTTCACCCCCACTTAAATCATACGGATGCCGATTTGATAAATGGGTTAATTTAAACAATTGAATCGTTTCTTGAACCTTTCCATCTGTTACTTTATGTAAATGGGCAATATCATCTAGCTCTTGAAGCACCGTTTTTTGTACAAATAATGTTTTTGGATCCTGCGGTAATAAAGTTATATATTGTTGGTACAATTGTTTATTACTATAGCTTTTTAACGCCTTATTGAATAAGAGTATTTTGCCATGGTAAGGTTTTTGTAGCCCCGTTAAAATAGAAAGAACCGTAGATTTTCCAGTACCATTTCCACCTATTATCGTTAAAAATTCCTGCTCCCTCACCTGCAAATTAAAATGATGGACAATATCCATACCATTTTTTTCGTATCGAAAAGCAATATCTTTTGCCTCTAATACAATATCTGTATTGACCGAGGATATTGTAGGAAGTGTATTCAAGGGAGCAAAACTGTATGGTTGGTTACTTAGCCAATGTTGTCCCTCACGAATAGTAAGAGGGATCGGTCCCGTACCGTTCAGTAAGTGGAAAATCTTCGTTGCCGCAGGTAATGCTGTAATCATGGCATGATTTGCTGGTAAACCATTTAAAATTCCCTTAGGAGAACCGTCCAATAAGATCCTACCTTCATCCATAATAAGTACGCGATCAGCTAGAGGTAACACTTCTTCCAGTCGATGCTCAATTAAAATTATGGTAATACCTAATTCTTTGTTTAGTCGATGCAATGTTTGAATAAACTCTAAAGCAGCAATTGGATCTAATTGCGATGTTGGCTCATCAAGTAGTAGCAATTTTGGCTGCATCACCATAATGGATGCTAAGTTTAATAACTGCTTTTGACCACCAGAAAGCTCGGCTGTTTTATGATGAAACCATTTTTGGATGCCAAAGAAATTGGCCATTTCAGCTACTCTACGGCGAATGGTTGGTGAATCTACCCCTAAGTTCTCCAGTCCAAAAGCAAGCTCATGCCATACTTTATCTGTTACAATTTGGTTGTCGGGATTTTGAAATACATAGCCAATGTCCGCAGCTGCAACTTCAGCTTTTAACTGCTCCAAGTCACAATCTTTATAGAAAATATTACCCGTCATTGTTCCATGAGGATGCAATTCTCGTTTAAAATGGCGCAGCAAGGTACTTTTCCCACAGCCTGATTGTCCTATTAGCACGATAAATTCGCCTTGCTGAATTTCTAAATTAATATTTTTTAATACAAGATTTTCTTCGTTAGGATAAGTAAAGCTTACATTGTCGATTTTAACGATCGCCACTTTAATGCCCCCCTGATTTCGATAGCTACTGGAATAGTGAGTAGAATAAAATAGCTACTATAAAATAGAATGCTTACAGAATCCCATTTAATCTCTCCGAAAGTTGGATAAAAATAAAATGCTGTAGTACCAATAAAACTTGCCACTAAATTGCTAAGAAAAAGCACTATAATCATTGCCAAAACGGCGCCATCGCGACGCTCAAAAATAAAAAGAGAAAAGGCAGTTCGCTTTTTGACACCATAGCCACGAGCTTTCATAGAATCCGCCGTTTCAATGGCATTATCCAATGCCCAAGTAATCAAAATAGATAAAATACGCACTGTACATTTGATACGATGCCATAGGGACCCAGCTGTGTAATCCATCCCAATCACTTTTTGTGCTTGTACAATTTGAGCGAGTTGACGCCTAAAACGCGGAACTAATCGCAATGAAATCGACAATGTTAGTGATAATGCTGGCGACACTTTTCCAAACAAATAAATAAACTTATCTGATGTCATCAGGTCATTATAGCAGCTAAACCATAGCATAATAGCTATAATCATTGTGGCTATTGCGATACCATACATAATTGCCTCTACAGTAAGTGCATTACCATTTATATAAAGCAATACGAGCTGACCATTATGGCTAATCATTGGATTAATAATCGCCATTAAGAAAAACAGAGGTACATATAGCTTCCAGTCCTTAAAAAAAAGCTGTCTGCGTAAAGCTAGATTTAAACTTATAGCTGAGAAAATTGTAATAGCTAAATAGACTGGATGCACAAAAAACATGGATAAGCCGATAGACGCGACAAAAAAAGAAAAAAGTACGATAGGGTGAAATGTTTCAAATGCCTTCATTAGTTACCATCCCAATAATGTCCTAAGTCGCGCCCTAAATCGACTGTATAGTTCCATTCAATGACATCGCCATCTTTTAATACGTATTGGCTACAGCCATAATTCGGATAAACACCGTTTACTTTATACATCCAGCCACTTAATTCACCAGCACTAAATTCATATAAATGATTAATACCCTCTACATAGACACTGTTATAAATATTTTCGTTGGCTCCTTGATATTCCATTTGAATTTTATGCTCCTTCGTTGCACGCTGTAGCACATCCCAAACAGTATCCTTCTCTGATAGCAGCTCGTATGTTGTTGTCTTTAAAATGATGCCGTTCTTAGGTACGTATTTCTCACTTTGTAGGGAGGCGTCTAACTTATCCCAATGCTTTAGTAATGTATCAACACGAATTGCAATTGTAACAGTGCGTTTTTTAGGTGCTGGCTGTCGCTGCTTTTCTGTTGTTGAAGTATTTGCTTTTTGTTTATCATCATCTTGCTTTGTTGTAGACTGATTAGTTTTTGTACTTGATGATTTTGCGACTTCTTGACTTTTCTCAGCTTCTTGTTTTGGTTGTTGTTTTACTTCTTTCGTTTCTTGCTGTGCTTTTTGCCCTTCTACTTTTTGCTGAGGTGCTCTCTCTTCTCCCTCGGGCGAAATCTTCTCATCTGACTCAGGCTCCTCTACTTTCTGCTTTTCCTCAGCGGTCTCATTTTCTACTGAGGGAGTTTGTTCTTTAGCTTCAGGTTGTTCAGAAGAAGGAGGGGCGTCCGCACTCCGCTCCTGCTCCTCCATCTGCTCGAATTGCTCAACTGTTTGAATATTACATGCTGTTAAAAATAGAGCTAGAAATGATACTAGTAAAAAATATAAACTTTTTTTCATATTATTCCTCAACTACCTTTAAAAAATTAACATACATTTTAGCTGCATGTGCACGTGTAATAAAATGAGTTGGATTAAACGAGCCGTTTGCGCCCTGTGCAATTTCAAAATCATATAAGAATGTAATTGCTTGTTGAGATTCCTTTGATAACTTTGCAATATCATTAAAAGGTGCGATATTTTTTGGAATATATGGCTTGCCTGTTTTATGTGTATAAGCTTTCGCAAGCATCACTGCTAATTCCTCACGTGAAATAGGAGAGGAAGGTGAAAACTTATTTGACTTGACCATTAATAAATTTGCCTCGTAAGCCGCAGCAATTTCTTGTTTTGTTTCATCGTTATATGAACTAATGTCCGTGAACGGTGCATTTCCGGAACCTGTTAAATGAAGAGCGCGAACTAAAATTGATACAGCCTGTACACGGGATAAATTATTATTTGGCCTAAATGTATTATCTTCATAGCCCTTTAATAATCCTTTAGCTACTGCGGCTTCGATATCAGATTTTGCCCAATGAGATTCAATATCCTTAAAGCTCACTTTAGTAGGGGGAGCTGGTGTTGATGGTTTATTGGGCTTTTTATCAGACATATCATATAGCTTTGTTTTGCCCGCAAGCAGTCGATTATACGCGGCTAATGTATAAGAAGCCTGCTCTGTTGCCATGCCATTAGCTACTGGTTCTGTTAATACATGCTTGAAGCCACCATCTTTTGCATTATAGAAGGTGAAAAAGCTTGTAAATAACTTATTAAAGCGCTGATCTTTGTTGGCATCAATATTTAAACTAGCAAGGGCTGTAATAACTTGTGCTACACTTTCTAAGTTTGTCGTTCCCCAGCTTTGGTAACTACCATTAGCACCTTGTAAGTTTTTCAATACATCAAGACCTTTATTAATGGACGCTTTAACATCTGCCCGATCTTGATAAGTTGAAAGAGCTTGAATAGCCATTGCTGTCATATCTGGATCTGCCTTTACTCCTGTTAAATCCCATCCACCGTCAGGCAATTGCTTTGCTAGTATGTGTTTAATAAGCTTTTCGCGTGTAGTTGTTGCTGTTTTAGGTAGCTCGAAGCCCCATGTATCTAAAGCAATTAATGTAAAAAAAGCACCGTTTGGACCTTGCCATACTACTTTGTCAAAGTCGCTTAATTTTTCGACTAAATTGTAGCCGCCTACATTTGTAGGATCTTTTCCGATAGCAGTAAGCGCAATGATTAAACGGGAATATTCTGTATATTTACGATTGTGTAATTCACCTTTTACCGATTGTACATGTTTCACGACATTTTCATAATATTTGTCGTAATAGCCTTTTGGAACATTGTATTCACCACGTGCAAGTGCAATAATAAACCACTCATTGCCAAAAGAAGGGTTTGGTGCTTTATTCACCATAAATTGACCGGTCGTACGATAAGCATCTACAGTTGATAATTGCTGTGCAGAGATCGGAGTCACAGTAGAAAGTAACAGAGCAAGTACTATGATAAACATCGATAATTTTTTTCTCATTTGAACAACCTCCATTCTTTAAAAAGGGACTAACCCAAATGCGTTGAGCGTTTGGGTTAGTAAAGAAATTACATGATGCCTGAGATATTTAACGTACGTTTTAAAATTTTCGCAGTTTGCCCACGAGTAATTGAAGAAGTAGGATCAAAGGAACCATCTTGCATACCTGTCATAATATCAAGACTATTTAATAGCTTAATATAAGGGAGGTATTCAGAGCTAATATTGTTAGCGTCCTTAAAGTTAATCTCTCCACCAGCTTTCACATCCGCATTTAAATATTCTAAAATGCGTGCCATCAATGCAGCCGCTTGCTGACGTGTAATTGGTTTCTCTGGGTTAAATGTTGAAGCAGTTGAACCTTTTGTAATACCCGCCTCGTACAGAGCTTGAATTTCTGTCGCATACCATTTGCCTTTTGTATCGTCAAATGGATTTTCACCTGTTGCTTGTAAACCAAGTGCGCGACTAACTAATGCTGCAAATTGCGCACGAGTAATTGATATATTCGCTTCGAATGTCTCTGATGTAGTTCCTTGAATAACGTGTCGACTCGCCAAAAATTCTATTTCTTCTTTGTATACTAAATGTTCAATGTCCTTATATGTTACTGTACTTTCTTTTAAAACGAAGGTACCACTTGTTTTTGTGAATAGGACAATTTCACCGTTCACAATTTTATGTGGAACAGGTTTGTATTCGCCACCAACAAGTTGTAAAACGACTGTATTTGATTTTAATTCGTTAGCTGGTAATGTCACTTTTAAATATTCTTTATCTATAGAAATTGACTTTGATTTACCATTAGCATTCTCAATTTCGAATGTGACAGTGAATTGTTTATTTTTAGCATCTTTCGTTACGGATGCCTTTACTTGTTCTTTTTCAGTAAGCTTAATGCCACTAAATATAGAAGTAGGTATTTCTATTTTGAAATTCTTTTCACTTTGAATAACAAAATTTTTAATGTTCTTTTCAAGATGTTTTTGAATATCTTCTGATGTAATAATTGCTTTATTACTACCATTTTCAATAGTAATCTCAGCTATAGAACCATCTTTATTATCTTTGTTTGTTTCTTCAGCACACTTTTCATCTTTGTTAGGACATTTCGTTTCTACTTCTTTACAATCTTTCTCTTTACATTCTTTGTTTCCTCCAGCTGAAGAGCCACCACCTTCAATTCCATCAACGTACCCACCGACATCTTTACCTAAATCGAGCGTATATAGCCATTCAACATTATCACCAGGTGATAATGTGTAAAGTGCTGCAGAGTAAGAAGGGAAAGAACCATTTACACGATACATCCAACCACTTAATGGACCACGATCAAATTCATAAAGACCATTAATGCCATCGATATAAGTACCATATTGTGTTTCACGGTAGCTTAATGCAATACCATTTTGCTTTGTTACACGTTTTAATACGTCGAATACTGTTTCTCCTGGATAAAGCTCAACTTTTGTTTCTTTTAGTGGAACCTCCGAAGAAGAGATTGTGATTGAGAACGTGGTATGTCCATTTGGACGATTTCCTCCTGGATTATCTTCGCCGTTGCCGGAATTATTGTTATTTCCACCATCTCCAGGGTTCGAAGGATTACCTCCATCCCCAGGGTTAGATGGATTACCACCATCTCCAGGGTTTGAAGGATCCTTAGACTTCGTATCTGACATATCGTATAGCGCTGTTTGACCGTTAAGCAAACGATGATACGCAGCTAATGTATAGCCAACCTGCTCTGTAGCCATTCCATTTGCTTGCGTTTCGCTTAAAACGTGTTTAAAGCCACCTTCTTTTGTGCTGTAATAAGTCATAATATTCGCTATAACTTTATCAAAGCGAGGGTCTTTGTCCGCATCGATACCTAAGCTAGTAAGGGCAGTGACAACTTGTGCAGCACTTTCAGAATTTTCCGACCCCCATGATTTATAACCACCATTTGGTAATTGTAAATCAGCTAAAGTAGTTAGTGCTTTGTCGACAGCATCTTTTACCTTTGAATCCGTTTTATAGTATGGTGCTAGCGATTGGATAGCCATTGCTGTCATATCAGGGTCAGCCTTTGTCCCCGATAGAGCCCAACCACCATCATCTAATTGCTTTTCTAAAATTCTTTCAATAAGTTTTTCACGTGTTGTAGTAGCTGTTTCAGATAGTTCAAAGTCCCAAGTATTAAGAGCAATTAACCCGAAATAAGCACCGTTCACACCTTGCCAAACAACTTTATCGAAATCAGATAGTTTTTCAACTAAGTTATAACCACCAACATTTGTTGGATCCTGACCAATAGCTGTAAGGGCAATAATTAATCGTGAGTATTCTGTATATTTTCGTTGATCTAGCACGCCATCTTTAGAAACAACATAGTCAACGACATTTTTATAATAAGTATCGTAATAGCCAGCTGGAACTTCGTAGCCACCGCGAGCTAATGTGATAATCCACCATTCATAACCGAATTTAGGTTCGGATAGTTTATCTACCATGTATTGAGCAACAGTATTGTAAGCCTGCGAAGTTGTTAGTTCAGCATTTGATTTTGTACCATCTTTTTTCGCACTATCCAATTCCTCTGTGGCCTGATTTAGTGCTAATACTTTCGCATCAATGTCTTCTTGAATTGCATGTTCATCTGCTAATAGTTGTTGTGCAGATAGGATTACATTTGTATACACATCTATTGCAGCTTGAGTTACCCAGTAATCGACAGGGTCTATATCGTTTCCATCAGCACTGACTTTAAATGATGATTTGGCTTGTTTAGCCTTATCAATTGCCGTTTGTAATGATGATCTATCAATTACTACTTCTTCGTCTGCAATATTTGTATTTTTTTGGGATATACTAACTTCTTCACCATTAGATTGATCATTAATAGTAGAGCTAGATTCTAACTCAATCGTTTCTAAATCACTTGCTTCAATTTGCTGCGTTTCTGCTAGAGCAGCAGGTGACAATAGCGAAAATGATAAGATGAAGACAATCGCTATATTCAACCATTTCTTATAAAAGTCCATTTCTCTCCTCCTGATCTTGTTATAGGTGAATATATTTGCAATTAACTCAAAAAATAAAAAAGATGCTTCTCCAACAAAAGGGAGAGCATCTAAGGAAAACAGAAAAAGGCACAAAAACACAATTTGCCTGTTCATCTATTTGCCGTAAGTTCTCCTAGCTTCCGAAGAGAGTTAATACGATGGAATAAAGGTAGGTCTCCTGGCTCGTGTATCCTATTCAGAACCTTCCCATCTACTGGAGGCATTTTTCCTCGTTTGACAGTGGTAATTTCTGTAGTCATCTACACTTACAGTTGCGGAAACAGCTTCGGATTTGCACCGAATTCCCTATTAAGCTCCTAAAAGAGCACCTTTATTCTGCATTTGCTATTCACTTAATGCTAAGTTTAGCATATTTTTCTTTTTTTCAAAATAGTTCAACAAAAAAAGAGAATATTTCTAGGTTCTGCTCGTCAAATAAGATATCAAATACAATATCTTCATTGAAGTTACTTCTATTATAATAAATGGATGTTTATATACTTAAATGATATTTATAAATAATATTCCTATTTATAAACTAAAATTAATAGTATATTAGTCGCAAGGAGTAGGGATGGCTCAAGTGAAAGCTTTTAAATCTAATGGGGATCCACTTGGTATTTACACTTTTAAAGTAAATATTTTGAAATACCAAAAAGTAGAGAAAGTGAGGCAAATCTCACGTTCTCTACTTTTTTATTTTTGTGAGTTAATAGGTAGTGTAACCTCCAGCTCAGGAATATATTGAATCTTTGGTTCCCCATTTTCATCCATTTGATATTCACCTTTTGGATATTCTTTAAAGAGATGTATATAAGGCTTAAGGGTTATTGTTTTTGGAATGGATTCAAAAGGTGTATATCGATGATCCATAATCATATCGCTACCATTTGACTCATACGAACCAAGGCCACCAATTAGTTTTAGTTTATGCCCTTGTTCATCAACAACATCTATTCCCATTGCGAGCTCTGCGATAGGTGAATTGTCTGTTAAAATGGGTCTTGTCGTTATATTGGTTGTAATAGGAGTAAGCTGGATCTTTTCAATAGTAAAATGAATATTATCATATTGTCGACTTACATTAGGTTGTAAAGTTACAGTGTCTTCAATTTTATTTTTCACAGGAATTTCGATTTTTAAAGGGTCCTGTATACCAGTTATTGTAGTACTCAATGTTAAATCAAACTGTTCGGGAAAAGGACGCCCCCCTTGATTTCTCTCATCTACAATTTCAATAATGGCAGAATCATTATCTTTACCTGAGTATATATTAAATCCATTCATTGCATTTTCCGGATCCGGAGCAAAAGAACTACGGGGATCACCATTTATAAAAAATTCAATATTACTGATACGATCTATTAAAGTTTCTTTTGATAATTCCCCCTCCGTATGAAGTCGTTCAATAGCAATTGAAACACGCGTACCATCATACACTACTTCCGATACATTTAATGTAAAATCATCATGTGTAGCACTTGTATTCAGTTTCGTTGAGAGCCCTTTTTCATCAGCAGTTTGCAGACCAAGATCACCCGCAAGTTTAAAAATAGATGATAGTACGGGTACTTGCTTTATCGTTGCAGCCAAAGTTGGTGACACTAAGCTAGTGACCAATATTAGACTAAAAATCATTGCTGTGGAAGCCGCTATCATTATCACTCTTTGACGTATTTTCTTAGAGGTTCTAGAACTTTCTGGCTGCTTTGTATAACGACTGCTTTCATATTTGTTCATTGTACGATTAACTAAATCAATTTCCATAGGGGTTTCTCGAATGAATCTTTCTAACTGATCTAACTCTTTATCCTCCTGTTTTGAACGAGTGTTCATAAATTTCCCCTCCTAACTTATTCTTTTTCATCAATTTTTTACGTAATCGTTCATATTTTTTTCGAACAGTCGTTGGTTTAAGTTCCATAATAGAAGCGATTTCGTCGAAGCTATATTCCTCTATCGATCGAAGTAGCAGAATCCTTCTTTCATCCACATTTAACTGTTCTAATAACTCATGAATGATATCGCCGTATTGAAATTCTTGTTCATGCGTGTGATCGTTCGCATGATCTTTCTTAAAACTTGTCCAAAATTTATAGCCTTTATTTTTCTTTTTAATTAAATCAATACAGTGATGATGAGCAATTTTATAAAGCCATGCAGAGAAAGAAACAGTATAAGAAAAATTATTAATATTCTCTAATCCCTTTATAAAAATATCTTGTGAAGCATCCTCAGCTTCTTCTTTGCTTCCTAAAAGATAGTAGCAGTAAATATAGATTGGCTTTTGAAAACAACGAATTATTTCTGTATAGGCTTGAATATCACCTGTTTGAACTTGTTCCACGATAGATTTTATATCTAATTTGGCATTTTCCTTGGATTTATTCGGTACAGTCAAATGTCTCCCCTCCTTTCTAACTTATATAACTGAAATTAATGGGGATTTGTGACACTATAAAAAAATTTTAGGGAAAGATTTTAAATTAAAGATATCCAATCATCAATTTGGCAAATAAAATCACAAAAAAATCCCGCTCTCCAATAACAGAGAGCGGGCTCGTCATATTATTCACTTGCATCTTGGTGTAAAGCTACTAGTTCGTCTGCGTATAGATGAAATGCTTTTTCATCTTTGTCATCGAGTGCTCTATCTATCAGAACCATGAGCTGCTCTTCACGATGCTTACGCTGGATATGATTTAAAAATAAATCTAAATAAATCTCGTTCAATAATTTCTCTGCCTCATCAACTTTCTTTGACTGACCAACGGCTTTTAGAAAATCTGTATACGAATAATATTTATCCAACGATCTCACCTCGATCCTTTTCTAAATTATATGAAAATTGACATTAAAAATCAATGCTTAAGAACTGAAAATCACTTCGATTTACTATTAATCTTGTGCAATTTCAAGCAATTTATCTATGCAATTGCTTGATATATCAATGGTTTTTTACATTTATCTATATTTTCTGAATTCATTTTCATGTTCTACACTTCAATAATAAATAGAAAAAGGAGGCACTACATATATGCCAGCAAACTATGTCAATGGATATTTAATGTCTTTCAACACCTATTTACTTCAGCCAATTCAGTACGACTCTAAAATTTTCACACGGGTAATCGACAAGCATAATGAACTCATCGTCACACGGAAGCCACTGCATATATTACGAAAATCTTGTATTTCACTAGGGACAACCTATGAGGCAGCAAAACATTCCGCCAAACGCTTCTTCGGCAATCAACATAAGCTTCCAATCGTTGTTGCTTATGATTATGGTTATCCATGTATTTTTCTACCAACCTTTTCGCCAAACTCCATCCACAATATTTGGATCGGTCTTCACGCCATTTCAAATATTGTCCCGAGTAAAATGGGCTGTATCGTCACTCTGAAAAACGATAAACAAATTGAGCTACCCATTCAATATGCTTCAATTAGCAAACAATTTGTCAATGCATCGATGCTCTATAAACATTACATGAATGAACGTAAGGAAATTAGTCAAGACACTCCGTATCATCCACCTTTTTGATTAGAATCAGAAAAAAAACCCCTCAGGAGCACAATGTTACTGTGCCTCCGAGGGACTTTCATTACCCGATCTTTGAACGTAAATATGCATTAATGAATGGATCTACATCACCATCCATCACCGCTCCTACATTACCTGTTTCTTCATTTGTACGATGATCCTTCACCATTGAATAAGGATGGAATACGTATGAACGAATTTGTGAACCCCAGCCGATTTCCTTCTGTTCACCACGGATTTCATCTAGCTGTGCCTGTTGCTTTTCGATCTCTAATTGATAGAGCTTCCCTTTTAACATCGTCATGGCTTTTTCACGGTTTTTAATTTGTGAACGTTCTGCCTGACATTGTACGACAGTACCAGTTGGAATATGCGTAATACGAACAGCTGAATCTGTCGTATTAATATGCTGACCACCTGCTCCTGTTGCACGATACGTATCAATTTTTAAATCCTCTGTGCGAATATCAACTTCAATATTATCATCGAATTCAGGCATAACATCACAAGAAACGAATGATGTATGACGACGACCAGAAGAGTCAAACGGTGAAATACGTACTAAACGATGGACACCCTTTTCTGCTTGTAAATAGCCGTAAGCATTATGACCCTTAATGGATAATGTTACAGATTTAATACCTGCTTCATCCCCTGGAAGATAATCAACTGTTTCGACTTTAAAGCCACGTTTTTCTGCCCAGCGTGTGTACATACGAAGCAGCATTGAGCCCCAATCCTGAGATTCCGTACCACCTGCTCCTGGGTGCAACTCTAAAATTGCATTGTTTTGGTCATATGGGCCACTTAATAGTAATTGCAGCTCAAAATCGCCCATTTTTTGCTGGAATTCTGCTAGCTCGTTGCCCAGCTCCTCTTGCAATTCTTCATCAGGCTCTTCTCGCAATAGCTCTAGTGTCATATCTAAGTTTTCATATGTTTCCAATAAATCTTTATACTCATTTGCAATTGCCTTTAAGCCATTACTCTCATTAATGATTACTTGTGCGCCTTGCTGATCATCCCAGAAGCCTGGCTCAAGCATCATTTCATCTAGTTCCTGAATACGTGCCTCTTTGTTTTCTAAGTCAAAGAGACCCCCTAAAATCCGCCAATTTTTTGGCTGAAGTGTCTAACGCGTTACGTACATCTGCTAATTCAATCATTGTTAAATCCTCCGAACATTTTTAATGGGGCTATCTTGTAAAACTATTCTGTACCAACAGTCTGAGACAGCAGGAGCAATTTCCCACAGTCAAGTTTCACAGATTTCTATAGAAATTCAAATCTGTATAAGAAATGCATGCAAAATACTCATTTCTCTATTTTTTGTAAGCCCCGTATTTTTTTATTATAACGTTTTTACGTCGGAAAACATACTTTTTTAACAATACAGCATGATTTACATAACTAAATAGTGCGATAGCTATTCGCCTTAAGCTTCATCCTCAAACATAGAACTGTGGCTTGCCATACGTTGAAATACTTTAGCGCGATCATTTTGAACAAGTAAGTACTTTGTTCGTTTCTCCAGTTTATATTTTAGTAAAAACGCTCTTTGAATTCGATATTCAAATGCTCTCATACTCAGATCCACAATAATTCTCTTTCCATTCATAAACGTTACTTTTGTCCTCTTTTTATCCACCACTTGATAGTCATCAATATGGTGGACAGCGAACCAGATACATTCAGGATGTAGAGCAGATCTACTTGGGAACCATACGATATTACTTCGCTCATGGACCACTATTGGATTTTTGTTTAGCTTACCAAGTATCATCTTCGATCCATCTAAGGCACCTCTTAAACTAGAACCAAAATAACGTAAATTAAAATCCATCAATTTTGTCGGTGCTAATTTGGATATATATTGATAATCCCTTTCTATCACAAGTGTACATAAGTTTCCAAAGGCATCATACTCCGGCATATACAGCATCGTTTCACTACTCATAATATCTTCAGAATGCATGTTAATCCTCCTTTAAATAATATTTATATTTTCTAGTAAAAAGGAGTATACTAATAGTTATATTGGTATACTCCAATGTATTTCCTCGAGTAGGTCTTTTCAGGACTACGCTACTCGAGGATTTTTATGTCCACACATGAATCACCCCCTCTATTCAAAGAAAGTAGGCCCACACTTATCACATTTTAAAACTTTTCGACTATCCATATATATTCATAATAAATCAGAAAAAAGTTATAAACATTACCCTTTTTATTGAACTATTTACCTATTGTTGTAGTATTGTGTACTTTTTTCTGAATTATCTATCAATTTATCTTTTTGGATTTATGAAAAATAGAAAAGGGCTCCACTTTTTTATGTCCTCTTCATTTCGTGCAAGGTCTGGTCTTCTTTCAGTCATGTTACATCTTTATAGAGTCTAAAAAAGGGTTCTAGCGAGGCGCAATGTTTAGCTTACCTGACTGTTCCGATAAATGCTCCTCCCTTCCCGCCGAGCCTCCTTGGATTGTTAGCCAGGGGTATAGGTGTATTCAAATCGTCAGGATATCCCAACATCAAAAAAAGACCATTTTAACGTATAGTTAAAATGATCTTTTTCGTATTTATACTTATTGAGCCGCACCATGGCAGTTTTTAAACTTCTTACCGCTTCCACATGGACATAAATCATTACGTCCGACATTTTCAGCCTTACGGACAGGTTGCTTTTTCGGAGCTGGAGAACCATCCTCTTTCGGATTAACAGCTTGACCTTTTGCAACTTCCTCACGTTCTAAGTTACTGCGAATTTCTGCCTTCATCGCATATTTCGCTACATCTTCACGAATGGAAGCGACCATATCCTCAAACATAGCAAAGCCCTCTTGTTGATACTCACGAAGCGGGTCATTTTGGCCATATGCACGAAGATGGATACCTTGACGAAGCTGATCCATTGCATCAATATGATCAATCCACTTCGTATCAATTGAACGTAGTAAGATAACCTTTTCAAATTCACGCATACGCTCTGGAGTAAGCTCTGCTTCTTTTTCTTCATAACGTACATGCACAGCGTCAGAAATCAGCTGGATAATCTCTTCTGCAGATTTACCTTGGAAATCTTCTACCTTCAGAATGCCTTCTTCTAATAGGTTTGCTGCGACAAAGTCATCAAGTGCTTTTAAGTTCCAATCTTTTTGCTCACCTTGTGTATACAATGCGACAACATTGTCGATCGTTTCTTGAATCATAGACTCAACAAGCACACGCATATTATCTGTTTCTAATACGTCATAACGCTCTTTATAAATAATCTCACGTTGTTGACGTAACACATCATCATATTGTAATAAACGTTTACGAGCATCGAAGTTATTACCTTCAACACGTTTTTGAGCTGATTCTACTGCTCTTGAAACAACTTTAGATTGTAATGGCTGTGAATCGTCCATCCCTAGTTTCATCATCATGGACTTCATATTATCAGAGCCAAAACGGCGCATTAATTCATCTTCTAGTGACAGATAGAATTGAGTAACCCCTGGATTCCCTTGACGACCAGAACGACCACGCAGCTGGTTATCGATACGACGAGATTCATGACGCTCCGTACCAATTACCGCTAAACCGCCAATCTCCATTACACCTTCGCCAGGCTTAATGTCTGTACCACGACCAGCCATGTTTGTTGCAATTGTTACTGCACCTTTTGTACCTGCATTGGCAATAATTTCTGCTTCACGCTCATGGTTTTTCGCGTTTAATACGTTATGCGGGATTTTATGTTTATTCAATAAATTCGAAATAATTTCAGATGTTTCAATTGCAACCGTACCAACAAGAACAGGTTGTCCTGCTCTATGGCGCTCTGCAATATCTGCCGCCACCGCTTTATATTTTCCATCCATTGAAGCAAAAATTAAGTCTGGACGGTCATCACGAGCAATCGGCCTATTCGTTGGAATCGCCACAACACTCATATTATAAATATTACGGAATTCCTCTTCCTCTGTTTTCGCTGTACCTGTCATACCTGAAAGCTTTTGATACATACGGAAGTAGTTTTGGAATGTAATTGTCGCCATCGTCATCGATTCATTTTGAATCTCCACGCCTTCTTTAGCCTCAATCGCCTGATGTAGTCCATCTGAGTAACGACGACCTTTCATTAAACGACCCGTAAAGCTGTCAACAATAACAATTTCTCCATCTTGAACAACATAATCAACATCATTATGCATACTTACATGTGCCTTTAACGATTGGTTAATGGCATGGTTTAAACGTACATGCGTTAAATCAAATAGGTTATCAACACCGAACGACTTCTCCGCTTTTTCAACACCAGCATCTGTTAACGTAACACCTTTTGTTGACTCTTCATATGTGTAATCTGTTTCTGCATTTAACATACGAACAAACGCATTAGATTGTTTATAAAGCTGTGCTGATTTCCCAGCCTGACCCGAAATAATTAATGGCGTACGCGCTTCATCAATTAAAATCGAGTCAACCTCATCGATCACGGCATAATGCAGCGGACGTTGTACACGTTCCTCTTTATAAAGCACCATATTATCACGTAAATAATCAAAGCCTAGCTCATTGTTTGTACTATACGTAATATCAGCTTCGTATGCCATACGTTTTTCTTCTTTCGATAGGCTGTTCAAGTTTAAACCAACCGTTAAGCCTAAGAAATTATACAGATGTCCCATTTCCTCAGCATCACGACTAGCTAAATATTCATTGACTGTTATAACATGTACGCCTTTACCAGTAATGGCATTTAAATAAACAGACATTGTAGCCGTTAACGTTTTACCTTCAC
Organism: Lysinibacillus sp. FJAT-14222; assembly: GCF_001278875.1. NCBI lineage: Bacteria > Bacillati > Bacillota > Bacilli > Caryophanales > Bacillaceae > Lysinibacillus > Lysinibacillus sp. FJAT-14222. The sequence continues at coordinate 105,242 of NZ_LIYL01000050.1, forward strand.
CGGTTTTCATTTCCGCAATATTACCTTCATCAAGTGCAGCAGCACCCATAATTTGTACGCGGAATGGATACATCTCTAACACACGCTTTGACCCTTCCCGACAAACGGCAAAAGCTTCCGCACGAATCGATTCTAAATTCTCTCCGTCGGCATAACGTTTTTTAAATTCTTCTGTTTTCGCTTGTAATTGATCATCTGAAAGCTGTTCCATTTGAGAAGCGAATCCCTCAACCTGGTCAGCGATTTTTTCTAATTTTTTTAACTCACGTTTATTGAAATCAAATAATTTATTTAATAGGTTTGCCATGAATTTTTTCACTTCCTATATAGTCTCAACTTTCATTTTACCATTGTGTAACAGTTTCATGCAAACAGTGTCCTTAGCATGAAAAGAAATCAAATCAATTTCGCCTTGGCGTAATTGCGTCCGGATTTTGAATTGTGCTAAGGCCTGCACGACGCAGGTCAGTTAGCCGTTGTCGCAGGAAGCGACGGTTTTAGGCTAATATCCATATATTGACTCCTTTCAAAATCCGTGACATCTGCCAGAGGCTTATCTTTATTCAGTAGGCGTTTGGAGAAAAAATATACCTGCAATCATTCCATCACCTATTGAGATAATAATTTTCTACTGAATGAAGATAAAAAAGACTCCCGCTATGGCGAGAGCCTTTTGTTCATATAAAATTTAAGTTGTTTCAATTAAGCCGTATTTACCGTCTTTGCGTTTATAGACAATATTTGTGCCGTTTGATTCCGCATCTGTAAAGATATAGAAATCATGCCCTAGCATATTCATTTGTAATACAGCTTCTTCTTGATCCATCGGTTTTAAATCAAATTGTTTTGTACGAACAATAGAGTATTCTTCTTCCTCTGAAGCTGTATCAGCTACAGCTTGAGTTGTAGCAAAATAAAGGCCTGTACCTTCACGCTCACGGAATTTACGGTTTACCTTTGTTTTATGCTTACGGATTTGACGTTCTAATTTATCAACAATTAAGTCAACCGCAGCATACATATCATTATGACGCTCTTCTGCACGAAGAGTTAAGTTTTTCATCGGAATTGTAACTTCCACTTTAGTTTGCTTGTCATTATAAACCTTTAAATTTACGTTAGCGTTGGCGTTAACATCTTCATTAAAATAACGTTCAACTTTCTCGATTTTGTTTTCAACATACTCTCGAATAGCTGGAGTTACCTCAATATTTTCACCGCGAATGTTAAAGTTTAACATGTAAACTCCTCCTTTATAACTGCTATACTATATATTTCTACACAAGTATGAGAAATTCCTCTAAAATAATTCTTTTTTTCACAAAAATTTTTAGGAATTAATATTATTTAGTTTTGCCTCATCCGCTTCTTTTCTTCGGCGTAGCTTCAACTCTTCGACAATCAAATCTTCAACCGATTCTTGATTATTGAAATTCACGCCATACTGCTTACCATTACCAAAAGGACGGCTCCAAATTATTTCACCATAGGCTCGTACCTCTCTTGTATCAAGAACAAAGCGTAAATCTAGAGGAGGAGGATTGACTCCTAAATCCACCTCAGTAAACATCTTCAAACCTCGTGGACTAATATCGAGCAAATCAGCCATTGCCGTTTGTGCTTGATTGACTCTGCCATTCTCATATATTGCAAAAGTCATTTTAACAGGCTCATCGAATTTAAATCGAAAACCTTCCTGGCGCTTAAATATCATCTACCCACCCCAATACTATTCTAAACATCTATTTAGCTTGATTATGACACGATGCATGTTTTACATCTAGAGGGAATAAGTAACATATTTTACCGATTAAAGGCCTATTTTATGACTACTTAAACGGTTCCCTTTTGTATGATTTAAATGCCGTGTCTCGTCTTTCTCGCAAAGAAAAGAGACCATCATCATTCGATGGCCTCTTATGTTGTCTAAATTTGTCCAGTGTTACCCTGACCGAATTGCTGCTGTCGATTGATGCGAATAACTTCCTTCCATGTATCACGGAATTCCGTCACAAGCCCCTCAACTTCTTCAATAATAGTGACATCATTTTGAATGTTTGCCTCTACTAAACGATGATTTATATATTCATATAGAGATAGCATTTGCTTAGAAATTTCAATGTCCATATTTAGTGTAGACATTAGCTCACTAATAATCGCCTGTGCTTTTTGAAGATTCGTATTTTTCTCTTGGATATTCTTTTCCTGGATGGCCAGTTTAGCCTTGTGCAGGAACTTCAAGCATCCATTATAAAGCATTAACGTAAGCTCGCCAGGGGAAGCAGTGGTAACACTATTTTGTTTATACGCATTTTGTGCTGTTAAATTTGCTGCCAATAAAGGACAACTCCTTTTAAAGGTTACTTATTTACTAGTTTAAACCATCTTACGAAGAAAAGCTAATAGGTAAATATTAATTCTTTTTGTCATAATACATCCCATCCATCACACGAACATTCGAGTATGGATCGAAATATTGCCCTTCACTTTTTTTCGTTTTCTGTAGGTTTGCCATATCCTGCTTTACGGCGCTCATGACAGTAGCCAATCGTTCTTTTATCCCATTATCTAATTCTAATAACATACGATGAACGCGATTCTGTTCATCGAAGCGAAAGCCTTCTTGAACTAAACCTTCAATAATTGTTCCACGCTTGTCCAACATGCTATTGATATTGTCAATATATTCATCACGCTCTTCACCATTTGGAGCATCGCCCAAAAGTTTGAATAAATTAGCTGACACCTGCAATAGTTGATCTATTAGTTGCATAATTTTCTCCTACTTTGCTAATTAGAAACACCGCCAAACCTTAACCTTGCATGAACATACTAGATTGTTGATTTGCTTTATTGATTGCTTGTTCCATAGCGGTGAATTGTTTCCAGTATCGAGCTTCGATATCTTTTAATTTTGCTTGTAACTTCGTGATACGATTGTCCGTATCAACAATGTTTTTACCTATATTATACGATTGTTCTGTTGCGCCTTCTCTTCCTGCTTTTTTCTCAATACTCTGAGTAAGATTTTTAATTTCATTACGCAAACGTTGAGTAATTCCTCGTGAGTCCTCCGTAACATTGCGCTTTTTATCAGCATCATATGTTGTAGTAACACTTCCTGTTTTTGTAAAAATATCAACAACTTGTTGCGGATCTTTTTCTAAAGCTGCATCCAATTTTTTGTCATCAATAACAAGCTTGCCGCCGTCTGATGTATTTTTCGAAGTTGTAATTCCGATTTCAGCCAATGCATCCATCGTTTTATCACCAAGACCACTCACCGGGCTTATAAATTGCGTACGCATTTTAGACAGACCTTCACGGATTAGTGAATCACTACGTAAAAGGCCACTTTTTGCTTTTTCATCCCAAAGCTTCTGCTCACTTTCTGACATATCTTCACGCTGTTCTGTTGTTAATGGTGGGTAGTCACGATATTTTTTTTCTTTCAATAAACCGTTTAACGAATCTAACATCTCATTATAGCTTTCGACAAATTCTTTAATGCGATCTTTAATAGACTCTGTTTCTATTGTAGAATTCACACTAACAGCTACTACAGATGGTGATGTATCATCTTTGGTAGCATCCACAGCAGCATTAGCATTTTCTAATGATTTTTCTGCTTCAGCTAATCGTTTTTCACCAGCCGTAACAGCATTTTCTGCTGCTTTATATGCAGCACTATAATCTTGATTTTGTTTATCAATCGCATAAAATGATTTGAATTTATCTAAGTTGCCATCGTCAGCCAAATCAGACAATTTCCCTAAATCTACTCGGTCTAAACCATCAAATTTCTTTCGAATATCTTCTGTCGCACCTGCGAATGCTTCGTCAATTTCAGCACTATTCTTACCTTTAATAGACGCTAAAAAATTAATATCCTCTGATGATAATTCAGATAAAAACTTTTTATCAAGCGTTTTATAAGAATTTTCAAAATCAACTTGCTTTGCTCTTTCCAATAATGCTTCCCCATCTGAGCTGTTTAATGCTTCTAAATCTTTGCCTGATAAAGAAATTAATTTTGCTCTTTGATCATCTGATAGGCCGTTTGTCTCATCACTAATAATTTCTTTCACTTTAGCTTCATTTGAGAAATCTGTTATACCTAAATCCCTAAGTGCCTCTAAATCGGTAGTTTCTAAATGAGCTACTTTTCCCACACTTGAAAGCCCATTAAATTTCGTTTGTTGGTCTTGACTTAATTCATTAATGCCAAAAAGAGTTTCATAGGCATCTTTGTAATCAGTATCGCGGTATTTTTCAAATGTTTCGCGAGCAGCATTTCTAATGTCCTTTAATCCACCTGTACCATTTAAAGCTTTATCCGCATTATCTCGTTCTTTTTGTGCTACGATTAAACGCTCTTTTGCACCTGCATTAGCGTTGAATGTTTCCTTTAATATAATTTCATAACCAGAAATATTCACTTTATTGGATGAGCGCTCCATTGAAATTCCATTCACTTGTAAAATGGCATTCTGGCCTTCTCTTTTTGAAACTTCTGCTTCATTTGCAAAGCCTAACGCGTCAAATACATCTTTTCCTTCTTTTCCGAAAACAATCTCACCTGATCCACTTTTCACACTACCTGTATTGTTTGCAGTTAAAGAAAGTCTCCCATTTTCAAATAAAGCCGTTACACCCGCTTTACTTTCATTTATCTTTTTAACTAAATCATTCACCGTATCTTTATTCGGATCGAAACTAATTGTAGTAGGTTTGGCTGCTAAATTCCCATCTTTATCTATAGAACTTAACTCTAAAGATGTTTCCGTTATACCTAATTCAGTTAATTTCGTACTACCTGTATATTCAGTTTGCTTCCCTACTAGTTGTGTTGCAGTGGCTAACTGTGTCACACTTTCGATATTGAGTGTACCCGTGGCACTATTAGTTGCATTAACAGATACTAACTTATCATTTGAAGAAGTAGCAGTTTTTTTCATCATTTGACTTTGTAAAAATGTATTTTTGTATAAAAAGTCATCTAGTTTTTTTAGTGTCGTGTTTACATTGCGATACGCATCACGTTGCCATTCGAATGTTTGCTTTTTTTGAAAAGCTTTATTCAAAGGCACTCTTTCTGCCTGCATCAGCTTCTCTACAAGACTATCAATATCCATCCCTGACGCTAATCCACCCATTCTCATTACCATGTTTATTTCCTCCTAATTTTCGTTTAAATTTTCTCGTCTACAATCATTCCCACCATCTTTTGCATTTCATAGAAAGCATCTAATATTTTTTTGGGTGGAATCTCTTTAACTACTTCATCTGTATCACGATTAACTATTGTTACATAATAGCGATCTAAACCTTCATGATAGACAAATTTTGAAGAACTATGATTTATTTCTAGAAATTCATTTACAACATCTATAGCTTGTTGTAATTTGTCCTTTGAAATTTCCTGCTCTTCTCCAACAGTAGATGTATTTTCTACTACCGGTTGAGAGATGGTTACTGTTGAAACATTAGGCGTCATATTTTCTTGCACATTCATTGCTTTTGTATTAGTTGGTGCAGAAACCGTATCATTTGACTGCCCTTGCGATGCAATACGCATTTAACTCAACCTCCTAAACTTTTCAATTGCTTACCATTATTATCGGAAGGATTTTGTATAGTTTCACGTTTTTTGGTAAACAAATGCTTAGTATCTTGTTAAGTCTTCATTTCATTTTTAGACAAGCTATAGTTAAAAAACCTCGAAATCAGACAATATGCAGAATTCGAGGTTTTTTAATTTTTAATTAATCATTTTTTGCATATACTCTTCTATATTAATCATGGCTTCAAATGCTTCTGTTTCGCTATCCTTTCGTACTCCAATGTAAATCTTACATTTCGGTTCTGTTCCCGAAGGTCGAATACAAATCCATGAACCATCTTTTAATCTATATTTGAGAACATCTGTTTTCGATAAAGATAACGCTTGTTTCTCACCGTTTGCAAGATATGTAAATCCTGCTTTGTAATCTTCTGTTGCTATAACTTTGATTCCAGCCATTTCGATAGATTTGTTTTTTCTAAAGTGCTCCATAATATTGGTTATTCGCTTCTGCCCCTCTATCCCCTCATATGTAAATGACAACAATTTTTCTTGATAGTATCCATGTTGCTGGTAAAGGGAGTTCAGCACATCTAAAAGTGATAGATTTTGCTCTTTATAATAAGAAGCCATTTCTACAGTTAAGAGCGCAATTTGTACTGCATCTTTATCTCTTACAAAACTTCCTGCTAGATACCCGTAGCTTTCTTCATAGCCAAATAAAAATGAATGCTCACTAGTTGTTTCAAATTCTGCGATTTTCTCAGCAATATATTTAAAACCTGTAAGTGTATTTATTGTTTGTATGTTGAAACTATCTGCAATTGCTGTCCCTAACTCTGAGGTTACAATAGTTTTTAACACTGCCCCATTCGAAGGTAAATTTCCTACTAGTTGCTTTGTAGAAAGTATATAGTTTAACAATAAAGCTCCAAGTTGGTTCCCTGTCAAAAGTTGATACTGGTCTTCATTAAGTATCGCTACACCAAGACGATCAGCATCTGGATCTGTAGCTAGTATTAATTCAGCTTCAACTTCCTTCCCTAAAGCAATCCCCATTTGAAAGGCAAGAGTTTCTTCAGGATTGGGATACAGCACTGTTGGAAAATCGCCATCTTGAATAGCTTGTTCGTTAACAATATGTACATTTGTAAAGCCTGCCTCTTTTAAAGCACGCTTTGTCGGCACAAGACCTGCACCATGCAAAGGAGTATAGACTATGTTTACATCCTTTTTACCATTAGCTTGAACAAGTGTTTTTAGGGCAGCATTATACGCATCATCCAATTTTTCTAGCATCTCAATGCAATAACCCGATGTAAATAATTCATCTTTTGTGAGGGAATGGATTTTAAAAATATCTTCTACTCTTTTCATGTGTTCAAAGACTTCATCGGCAAATTGAGGTGTTAATTGCGCTCCGTCCTGCCCATACACTTTAAAACCATTGTATTCTTTAGGATTATGACTTGCTGTAATAACTACCCCGGCATAAGCTGCTAAATAACGGACTGCAAAACTAAGCTCAGGGGTTGGTCTACTTTCACTGAATACATAACTTTGTATACCATGCGCAGCCAAAACTCCTGCTGTTTCATATGCAAATTCTTTAGAAAAATGACGTGTATCATACGCAATAACGACACCACTTATTTTCGCCGTTTCTCCCTGACATTCAATTTGACGAGCTAATCCTTCAGCAACTAAACGTATGGTATGAATATTGATACGATTGGTGCCAGCTCCTAGCTTTCCCCTCATCCCACCTGTACCGAAAGGAACTAATTGATAGAAATGATCTTCTATCGCTTGTTTATTATCAGCAATTTCCAGCAGTTCATCTTGATACATACTATTCGCTTTTTGTCGCCACAACTCATACAATTCTTTATGCACGAACCTTCACCACATCTTCCTTTAACAACTCTAACATTTTATTTTTATATGCTTCTACACCGGGCTGATCAAATGGATTTACCTCTAGTAAGTTGGCACTGATAACACACGCTTTCATAAAGAACATCATCAAATATCCAACATGATATGCATCTAATTTTGGCAATTCTATACGAATAACAGGTACGCCACCTTCTTCATGTGCGAGTGCTACCCCATCTTTTGATGTTGCATTTACCTCATTCATTGATCGACCAGCTAAATAATTCAGACCATCTATATTTTCAGGAGAAAAAGGGATTTCAATATCTTCTTCGATATTATCAAAGTGAATAAGTGTTTCAAACATAATACGACTACCATCTTGAATAAACTGTCCAATAGCGTGTAAATCTGTCGAATAGTTCACGGTTGAAGGATATAGCCCTTTATGTTCTTTCCCTTCACTTTCTCCAAATAGCTGTTTCCACCATTCATGCAATTTATTAAGTCTTGGCTCAAACGAGGCAAGCAGTTCAACTGAATAACCTTGTTTATATAATGCATAACGATTACAAGCATAATCGACTGCACTATTCGATTCACTAGAAAAATCTAATTCCGCTTGTCTTCCCCCACGAACAAAAGCTTCTATATCAATACCTGCAACTGCAATTGGTAATAAACCTACTGGCGTAAATACAGAATAACGTCCTCCAACATCAGACGGAACAGTAAATTGGCGATATCCTTCTTTAATGGCAATTTGCTTTAAAATTCCTTTTTCCGAATCAGTTGTAACAATTATTCTTTTACGTGTTTCTTTACCATATCGTTGCTCCATATATTTTTTCACAACTCGAAAGGCAAGGGCTGGCTCCATTGTTGAACCAGACTTTGAAATAACATTGACATAAACATCCTTCGTATCTAAATAAGACAATAGCTGCTTTAAATAGGCACCACTCATATTATTTCCAGCATATAAAATTTCGACACCATTATTAGTATGGAAATAAGGAGTTAAAGCATCAATCACCGCACGTGCACCAAGAAAAGAACCACCAACACCAATAACTAGAAAAATTTTTGCTTTTGAATTTATCTGATTTGCAACATTTTGAATCGAAAAAAGCTCTTGCATAGTAACGGGATTATAATGCTGCATGCTTGGATTTTCCGAAATTTTCATTGTAGGAAGATCAGTTAGTGGCTGAAAATTAATCATATCGTCAACTCCTGTTAAAACAGCTTACTCTTTTAAAAGTAAGCTGTTTGTTATACTACTTATTTCGGTTGTTTTAATAATTCTTTAATATTCGACACGATTATTGATAAATCTTCTACAGTCATATTTAGATGAATTGGTAATGTCAAAGCTTTTTCATACCACATTTCTGCAATTGGACATATTCCACGTTCATAACCCTGTTCCTTATAATATGGGTGCCAATAGACCGGAATATAATGTACATGAACTCCTATATTCAAAGATCTCATTTGTTCAAACACAAACTTACGAGATATTCCCTCAAGCTGAAGCATATACAAATGCCAGCCGGAATTAGTTCCCTCTAGCTGCTGTGGAACGATAATTCCTTCTATATCTTGAAATGCCTCCGTATAAAATGCTGCAATTTCACGACGTTGTTGGATAAACGTATCAATTTTTGCCATTTGAGATAAGCCAAGTGCTGCTTGTAAATCAGTCATTCGATAATTATAACCAAGATCCGTCATTTCATAATACCAGCCACCTTGATCAGCCGAATACTCAGTTTGCTCGATACCATGACTTCGGAATAATTGTAATTTTTGATAATACTCTTCATTATTCGTTACGATGATACCACCTTCAGCCGTGGTAATTGGTTTGACCGGATGAAAGCTGAACATGGTCATATCTGCTTGTGTACCAACTTTTTCCCCTTTATATTCAGCACCAAACGAATGGGCACCGTCTTCAATAACAACTAAGTTATTTTCACGTGCAATCTCCATAATTGTATCCATATCTGCAGGTTGACCTGTGAAATCAACTGGGATAATTGCCTTCGTATTCGGCGTTACCTTCTTTCTAATCTCTGCTGGGTCAATATTGTATGTATTTGCATCAATATCTGCAAAAACAACTGTTCCTCCCACATATCTAACACAGTTAGCACTTGCTGCAAAAGTAATAGGAGATGTTATGACTTCATCTCCTTCGCCAATTCCTGCTGCGTAGCAGGCTGCATGAAGGGCAGCAGTTCCGTTGCAAAAAGCAACTGCATATTGAGCGCCAACATAATCTGCAATTGCCTGCTCAAACTGTTTAATTTTTGGCCCTTGTGTTAAAAAAGGGGAACGTAATGTTTCTACAACTACTTCTATATCGTCTTCATCTATAGATTGGCAACCGTAGGAAAGGAATTGATTACGCTTTTTCATAGTAGTAACTCCCAACTTAAAGGTGTTCCTTTTTTCACATCTTGCTTAACAGTTTTTCCAAGCACTAAATCATAGTATTTTGTCGGTAAACCTAAGCCAGGTCGAACATTTCGAAGATTTTCTCCTGTTAAAACGTCACCTGCTTTTAAGTCTTTTCCTATATATAACGATCGACGGAATTTAGTCGAATCTTTTTCAGCTTCCGTTGGACCATATTGAATTTGTCCTAAGCTTTGCCATGCTCTTTCCGTTTCCTCTACTAGCATTTTTAACTCATGTGGCTCCATAGAGAAGGCAGAATCAACTCCTCCATCAGCACGAGAGGTAGTAAAATGCTTCTCTATAACAGTTGCTCCAAGTGTTACGGCAGCAACTGATACACCAACACCCATCGTATGATCTGATAAACCAATTTCAGTACCAAACAACTCTCGCATATGAGGTATAGTGGCTAAATTAGAGTTTGCAGGCGTTGCTGGATATGTACTTGTACATTTTAATAAAATAATTTGATGATTTCCTTCAGCTCTTGCAGCTCGAACTGCCTCGTCTAGTTCTGATGCTGTTGCCATGCCAGTCGAAATAATAATAGGCTTACCTGTACGAGCAACTTTTCGAATTAATGGAATATCTACATTTTCAAAAGATGCAATTTTGTAAGCAGGTACATTCAAAGTTTCTAAAAAATCGACAGCTGTTTCGTCAAAAGGTGAACTGAAAGCTAGTAAGCCATGTTCTTTTGCACGATTAAAAATCGCCTCATGCCATTCCCAAGGAGTATAGGCCTCTTTATACAAATTATATAGGGAATTCCCTTTCCAGAGATTGGCATCATCTTGGATAAAAAACTCACCTGTATGTACATCTAATGTAATTGTGTCCGGTGTATACGTTTGTAACTTTAACGCATCCACACCAGCTTCAGCTGCTAAATCTACTAAATGCAAAGCTCTTTCTAATGATTGATTATGATTTCCAGACATTTCTGCAATAATAAAAGGCTTTGCATGCTTGCCAATTTCTTTGTGTCCAATTTTAATCATGCTAACAACTCCATTATTTGTGATAACCAGGCATTTGGTTGTGATGTGACTGTCAATTGCAAACCGATTCTTTCAAGTCTCTCCACATCTATATCTCCTAATCCATTTAGCAAATGTTTATAGGTATCTACTGTGACATCTTCATGCCATCCTAAATTAATGACTGCTCCAAGCTGATCTGCATAGTTAGTTGTAATGAGCTGATTGTCAGCAACTATAGTACTTGAAGATGGGAGTCCAACATAGCAACGCTCCCACATTGAACTTCCACCTGCACCCATAGAAAAATCCGCTTGCTGCATAAGCTGTGCCATATACGAAATTTGACAATGATAGTGATAATTACGTTCATGACAAATTTGTTCAATATTCTCTTTATGCACATTCCCATTGCCAACAACTACATCTACATGAGCAAATGTCAATTCTTCAAGTGAAGTCAATATTTTCATCGTTTCATTGGTTGGATCAGTTCCCCCCATAAATACAAGAAGTCGTTGAATATCTTGATAGCGCTGTCTAATTTGCTGACGGGCATCAATAAACTCTTCACGCATAATTAAGTACTTTGGGCCTAATAGTTTAATACAATGCTTTGGTACAAGCTCATCATAACGAACCTCAAAGTTCGGTACAACATTTTGATCGAGTACAAGGTCACAATCATGTGCTCTTGCCAAATCATCAATCACCATTAGCTTTTTTGTATAAGGACGAATATTTTGTTCCCATTCCATATCAAGCCCATAATGATCAATTATATAAAGATCAGCTTGTTCTGCCTTTGCAATAGTTTCATAGCCTTGTTGTGCAACATAATCTATTAAATTGCCAGCATGTGGCTCCATCCAAAATTGAACATTACAACCTTCCAGCTTTAAATTATGAGCAATTGTTAAACAGCGCATAACATGACCGCTTCCAATGTCTACTGAAGCATCCGTACGGATAATTATTTTTTTCATTAAATCACCGGCTTTTGTTCAATATGTGCATTTAATTTAGCGACATTAGGCGTTTCTCGTAAATAGCGAATAACCTCTGAACTTGAAACTAGCGGGTCATTAAAATGCTTGGCAACCGCCGAAATCAACTCATAGTCTTCTGCAGTATCTAACGTGATACGTAGCTCAGGCGCTATTCGATTTTTAGGTACCTTATATGTAACCGCATTAAATTCTTCAGGAAATTCATAAGCGTAATAAGTGACATGCTCACGATGACGTGATTCAGTTCCAATTTCGTATATACGTAATAACGCCTCATAGGAAATGAGTTCAACCGCTAAACCACGTGGAAGCTCTCCATTCATTAATACAATATCTTTCTGCTCTTTTTCCATTAGTGAAACAATCTCACTTGCCATTTCGTAATCGACAAAGGGACAATCTGATGTAACTCGCATTACATAATCAGGTTTATACATTTTAGCGCATTGTACATAGCGATCTAGCACATCATCTTCAGAACCACGGAAATATGCTACATGATGCATTTCACACCATTTTGCAATAGCATCATCCTGTGGTAAATTACTTGTCGCAACAATCACTTCACTAACTCCTTGAATTGCTCGACATCGTTCTATATTATATGTAAGTACATCCACATCGCCAAGCTGTTTTAAAATTTTACCAGGTAGACGGGATGATCCCATTCTTGCTTGGATGATTACAATTGTATTCACCTTGAAACACCTCAATTTATATAATTACTACTTCTCTTGTAAACGATGTTAAAAAACTTTGTCCGTCCCATACTCCATTAAAATCAAGTGCTTTACCGATAGGGACTATACGATCAATACCTCGAGTTGAAATAGCTTCTACTAAACTCTCAAGTTCCTCGCGTTTAAATCCAAAATAGGCAATTGTTTGATCTTTATCTATTAGTACATCTGCTAATTCTTCAAGTTTATCGACATTGTATTCATAGAATAAACCACCACCACAGTGGCGTTCACGAACGTCTACTGGAACATTCGATAGTGTCACTCGTGAAAAATAAGTCCCATTTTTCAAATTTTCTACATTACTTTCTGTCGCAAGCATTAAGGTTGTTGTATATTTTAACACTTGTGTAGCAGCCATTAATTCATACTGTTTTTGCTGAATCTTTTGTGCAAAGGCTTTCCAAAAACGATTAACTGCCTGCTGATTATCTCCACACCAAGCTATTAATCTAGGGGAAGAGCACGCCATTTGATCGAACCAAAAAACATCGTTATAAAATTGCTCTAATAGACTGTCTAGTTGTACTTCATCTAGTTTAGAGAGTACATCGCTATTTAATACTGCCAACGAGAAACGATCTGGGAAAGCAAGTTCATTCGCTAAAGGAGCTAGTGGTATTTCTCGAATAGAACTAATCGTTTCATCCCCGCCCCAAATCACACGTGTTTGACAAGCAGCACTTAAGACAGCTGTTGTATTTTCCTCGTGACCATACGTACATATTATCGTCTGTTTAGCGATTTTTTGAAATTCGGTACGTGCTAATTCCTCTATAATAATTTGTAGAAGCACGTTTAATCCATTTTGTTCCTTGCTTGAAATTCGTATGACATTTCGATTACCTGCTAGTAACGATAACATCCAAGAATAGACAAAAATCGTATCAACATTTGATGGTGCAATATGAAAGACTGTCCCACGTGATCGTATAATTTTTTGAACTGTACCTTGTTCAAAAGCCGTTTGCATTTCTTTTATATTTGCCTTTCGTAGCCAATAACCTAAAGCTACCACTTCAGGTAATTCTCTCATTCGAAGAAAACGCTTGGAAAGTGATTGTGTGAATGCCTCAACTTCTTGATCGAATGGTTGATTCGGTTGATTCGAAGATAGTTGCTCAATTGCAACTTCAATCTCTATATTTTTTGGCCAAAATAACTTCATCATTTTGTACCTCCTTGAAACGTATCACTACAACCTCGGAGCTCGGCTTTTGGAATTCTACCTGCTACGGAGAAGTATTTCCCTTTCCAACCACATGGACAATTATCTTCCCCATGAATGGTACCTAGATCCTCTGTCAGTAACGAATGCCCTGGGTAGCTTTTTGGGAGTTCGCTTAGTACTTGAATTAGCCCCTGCTCTCCATAAGCAACTGGCTCAAATGTAATCGGATTGCGAATAATGACATCAGCGTAGCTAGGTGTATGGAGATGTCCCATACTACACTCAACAAAAATTGAACCGACCTGTTCGACCATGCCGTAATAATTATGTACCTCACGAATTCCCAACTGCTCATGTAGCAGTCGATTAAATGTTAATGAATCGACCGCTTCATCCTTAAGCTTCTTCCAGCCACCACCATGAATTAAAATACTATCGCCAAAATCAATCCCCAAGCCATGAGATACAGCTTCCTTATAGACATACTGCCAAATCATAAAAGTAAAGCCGAACAGTAAAATTTTCTGTCCTGCAAATTCTTTTAGATATGCCTGTAGACCTTCGACATCCAAACTCATATCATCATTTAAAGCATAAAAATGTTTACGACCAAAATTGGAAAAACCTAAGATTCCAGCACCACGTGCACTAAAGGATTTTCTGTCTTTTAAAACGGACTTCGTATCTAAAATAATCATCGGTAAGCGTTTACTGCCAAGTAGTGGCTTCATCACTTCCACTAATGTTTTTGTTTGCGAAACAGATGTTTCCTTATCTAGATAGATTTTTGACACTTGCTGCCCTGTCGTACCACTTGATGTAAGTACTTTTACTACATCTTCTTGTGAAATCGATTTTAAATCTAATAGCTTGAATAGTTGTACAGGTAGGTAGGGTACTTCTTCTAATGAGTTTGCTTGCTCTACAGAACCACTTTTTTCAAGCATCGCTTTATAATCTGAACATTTTTCAATATGCCATTTTGTTAAATCATTAAGTTTATCTAATAGCTGTGCTGATTTTTGCTCTCGTTCCAAATGATAAGGGGCAATCATAAACAGCTCTCCTTTAATTTCATATAATCTGTTTTCCCATTTGCCAAGCGTGGTATTTCCATCACTTTTATCCTATAAGCTGTTTTATGAAGTTTGTACAAATCTTCTACGGCTTTTTTTATAGGTTCAACAAATACTTCTTGCTCAATGGCTATAATTAATTTATCGTCAGAACCAGTACAAGCTATAGGTGTATGGAAGGCGGACTCGAGTTTTTTCTCAACCTCATCTAGGTTTATACGCAAACCAAAAAGCTTAATAAAGCGCTTCATTCGCCCTGTTATCGTAAAGTATCCTTCTGCATCAACAGTTGCAGTGTCACCAGTATGAAGAACGCCACCAAGCTCATCCGCTTTTGCTAAATCTTCTAGACATTCAGCATAGCCCATCATGACATTTGCACCTTTATAAATAAGCTCTCCCGTTGCTTTATCAATTTCCAAATGGCCATCAGGAATCGGCACGCCAATCGTACCGGCTTTTTCCAACACTTTTCCAAAGGGAATATAGCTGATACGTGGTGATGCTTCAGTCTGTCCATACATTACGTAAAAGCGTTTATCTTTTTCCTTTGCATACTCTGCAAAAAACTTCACAAGCTTTTCATTTAGTCGCCCTCCAGCTTGTGTCAAAGTTTTTAATGTCGGTAACTCCATTTTGGTAAAACCTATACGTTGCAACATTTGATACGTAAAAGGTACCCCTGATATAGATGTCGCCTTCTGATCCTTCACAAAACTCCAAAAGGATTTTTCCATGACACTTTCATCTGTTAATAATATAGAAGTACCTGCAAAAAGATGACTATTTACAATGGACATCCCATAGGAATAAGAAAGTGGTAAATTCATAATGGCACGTTCATTTTCATCTATCTCAAGATAGTTAATAATTGATTCCGCATTTGAGCGAATATTTTCATAGGATAATCGAACAAACTTTTGACTACCAGTTGTTCCGGAAGTACTCAATAAAATCGCGAGGTCGGGATGTATATTCGCTTTACTATTTTGGATTCTTACTAAATACTCTCTACTTTTCTCATATCCATCATAACTCTCTAAACCTACAATCCATTTTGGTCTATATTGGATTATAATATCTTCTAAAAGTTCACGATTAATATCTGCCGAAAGTAGCATCACGGCATGCTGGCTATTCATAGCTGATACATATGTTGATAATATATCAATAGTATTTTTACATAAAATTAACACTAATTCTTTTTGTGTACTTTTAAATTCCACTCTAGAAATTTCATTGTAAGTATATGTACGTTCATGTGTAATGACTGCAACTTTATCGTTGTTCAGTTTAAAAAAACTCATTCAATCTCTCCTTCCATTGAAAAAGGCGTGATAGTCTCTACCACACCCTCCTCAATCAAAACTCTACATCATATTTAATTAATATTTCCTTTGCCTTTGCAAAAGTACTCATATCTAATACATCATCTGTGTCTAACATTGTATCAAATTGATCATCAATTTCTGCAATTAATGCCATATGAGCAATTGAATCCCATTCTGGAATTGTATTATAAGCTAGGTTCTCTGTAACTTGATTAATATTAATCCCAAGTGCTTCTGCAAAAATTCCACGTAATTTCTCTTCATTCGTCATAAATTATCCCTACCTACTTCAAATTGTATATATATTATTTCGGCTATTTCTACTTAATTATAATACAAATGTTAATTTAAATTTATGAAACTTTGTACACTCTGTCCAATCAGAAGCTAAAAGTTCAAAATACTCTACATCGTGAAATTGGTCGTATTTATAAATATGATCTTTAAATGTTGCAACATGTGTAAAGCCATAATGCTTATGCATTTTCATCATTCCATCATTTCCGCGCATGACTTCTGCATATACCTTATTTAAACCAAGTTCATAAAAGGCAAAATTATAAAGGTAAGGGTGAATACGACCCGCGATAATCGAATAATTTAAATCGCCAATGTAATAAGCAAATGATGATTTTTTATTCGTTCGATCCAACTGATTTAGTGAAATTAAACCAATTGGCGTATTTTTAACTTCGATTATCCAGTAATATTGTGTATCATCATTGGAAATTTTCTCAAACCATTTATATTGGTTTACTAAATCCTTTTCTATATCCGTATACATATATTGTGTCACATGCTCACTTGTACGCCATTCTAGCACAAGCTCTAAATCTCGTTCCTCTAGTTTACGAAATGAAATCAATTATCCCAACTCCTATATAAAAGGCATGGCTTAAATCACCATGCCTCCATCTACACCTATAACTTGTCCTGTTACATAAGAAGAATAATCTGAAGCTAAAAATAAAATGACATTAGCTACTTCTTCAGCGGTACCAATACGACCCATTTTAATTTCTGATAAACGCTGCTCATATTTCTCTTGTGACAATTGCTTCGTCATATCTGTCTCAATAAACCCAGGTGCTACTGCATTTACACGGATATTATAAGGTGCTAGCTCTTTCGCAGCAGAATACGTCGCACCAATTACCGCTGCTTTGCTTGCACCATATACTGTTTGCCCAGCATTACCAACTCGACCAATAATCGAGCTCACATTAACAATAGAACCAGATTTTTGTTTCATCATTAGGCGAGACGCATATTGCATATGGTAAATAACTGCTTCAGTATTAACAGCTAAAGTATTTGACACCTGTTTTTCATTGACCATTCCAAGCAATGCATCATCCAAAATGCCAGCATTATTAACTACAGCGTCTAGTTGCCCAACATTTTTTTTAATCCACATAAATGCTTTTTTTATAGCATCTATATCGCAAACATCATAGCTTAGAATATGTACAGTTGTATCGTATAGCGATTCCAATTCTTCCTTAATCTCTTGCAGGCGCTTTTCATCTCGACCATTTAAAATTAACGTCCAGCTTTTTTTCGCTGCTTTTACAGCTGTTTCATAGCCAATGCCACGTGTTGCACCAGTAATGAGAATAATTTTCTTAAAAGACATACTATCACCTACTCTAGGAATATCTTAATAAATTTTTACGCAATTCGCGCTTAGTGAAACGGTACTCTTGCGTACCTTCTTTTACAGCTTGTAAATTATCTGTCGCGTCCATATAGCCTGGGAATAATAATATTGCACTTTCCAAAAGTTCACACGCCATTTTACTATCATTATCCTTTGCGTAAATGACAGCACGATTATTTAATGCTGCACCATGACCATCATTTATACTTAATAACTGATCTAGATGACGCGAAGCTTCTATTTCTTGATTATTTTCTATATAATAAAGTGCTTGATAGAACAGCTTACTTTGTTGGTACTCATCACCTTTAATATCGGCTAAATAACGAAAACCTTTATCAAATAGTTGATATTGATACAACAACGTTATAAAATCCAGCAAATTTTTTTGTTCAACAAAACTTCGACTAAAAATTGCCTCCTTTATTTCGTCAATTGAATAAACCTCTAAAATAGCTTTTCCTGCATTGGAAGCCTTTTTTAAATCCGAAGTAATACTCATTGGATGACGGCGGAAATAGACATACGGCTTATCTAAATAAACAAAAGTTCCTTTGCGCGATAAACGTAAAATAAACTCAGCATCCTCCGAAACGAAAAAGTTCGTTTTATAGCCTCCAATTTCAAGTGCTGCATCTCTATCCAGTAATAAACCTGAAGGAGTAATAATATAATTCCTTACTAATAAAGAACCAAAAGTTTCATTGTATGATAGCTGCTGTCCTCTGTATTCACTGTTTGCTAAAATGTTACCTTCCGCATCTGTTTGAACATAAGCAGGATGTACACAAACAGGAGCAGGTTTAGCCTCTGAATATTGTCCGAGCAGCTCAAATTGATTTCTTAATAAATCGGGATGAATCGTATCATCCGCATCCATCATCAATACCCACTTATTACGTGCCTCTTTAAGTCCTCTATTGCGTGCTGCTGATCCGCCTTGATTATGTGGCTGCTGAATTAAACGAACGATTGGATGTCGCTTACTGTACTCTTTTACGACTTCAGCAGAACGATCAGGACCACAATCATCTACAACTAAAATCTCATCTATTGGATATGTTTGATTCATTAAACTATCTAATGTTTCTACTATGTATTTTTCTGCATTATATAACGGAATCACTACAGAAATATTCATGAGTTTTCCTCCATTCTATATACTTAATATATCTATTATATATACTATCATAAAAGGTTATGTTAAGATTTCCTTTCTCAACATAACCCCTTAGATACTAATTTTCTATTAATTTTTTATAAGTTTTCAAAGCTGCTGCGATTACAGCATCCATATCATAATACTTATACTCTGCTAAACGTCCCACTAAATGTACATCTGTTAGTTCATCTGCTAATTGTTTATAACGTTTATATTGTTGCTGGTTTTCTTTAGCGATAATCGGATAATAAGGGGTATTTTCACCACGTACATAGGCTTGTGGATATTCACGTGCTAAAGTAGTCTTTGGATGCTGCTGACCTGTTAAATGTTTAAATTCTGTAGTTCGTGTAAAATCATAACTATTGGGCGAATTCAATTGCCCAACGGTTTGTTTATACTCTACATCATATGTATCATACTCAAACCGCAATGAACGATATGGAAGCTCCCCATATTTAAAGTCAAATAACTCATCAATCTTACCTGTATAAATAATTTGTCCTTCGAAAGGCTGTCCAAACAAAGTATGTCCATCCTTTGAAATTGTCATCACATCTTGATATTTTGTATTCAGCATGAGATGTATATTAGGATGATCAACCATCTTTTTAAACATTTCTGTATAGCCATACTTAGGTAAACCTTGATATGGATCTTGGAAATAACGATCATCCCTTGAAATGTAAACAGGAACTCGACCAGTCACCGTCGGATCCAATTCCTCTGGACCAATGCCCCACTGTTTCAATGTATACTGCAAAAATACTTTTTCGTATACATAGTCTGCTAAAAATTTTAGGTCCTCGTCATTTTGCTCTCGAAGTTTTAAAATAGGGACTTTCACATTATAACCAAGCAAATCAACTAACTTTCGCTGTAATCGCTCAGCTAAGTCCTGTGAAAACACTTCCGCAATCGTATTTAAATTAAAGGGAATTGGTACCTCATTGCCATCCACTTTTGCGAGCACACGATGCTCATAATAATGCCATTCTGTAAACTGTGATAAATAATCCCATATCTCTTTTGAGCGTGTATGGAAAATATGTGGACCATATTTATGAATCAAAACACCATGCTCATCAAAATGATCATAAGCATTACCACCAATATGTTGACGTTCTTCAATTACAAGCACTTTTTGATTTCGTTGAGAGGTGAGGCGTTCGGCTAAAACTAAACCTGCGTATCCTGCGCCGATAATTATTGTGTCAAACATTTTTATTCATTCCCCTATAAGTATTCAGTTAAAAATTTTTGAATTTGCTTTAAATCTACTTCTATATCTTTCGAAAGTAAAATTTCAATTTCTGTTTCATTAAAATGTGTATCAAGACTATTTCCAATTGAACAATAATATTCTACGCCTACTTGACTAGCTATACCCCAATACATTGTAGGCATGTATAAAGGATTAAAAATTTCAACTAATTTTGTTTTGGGTTTACAAAATACAACATTAGATAATGCCGCACCATGAATTCCAATTATTACATCAGCAGAATTAAATATATTGGCTTGTTCATAAATATTAAATTGTCCCATATCCAAGATTTTAAAATCATATGCTTTTAATAGCTCTATTAGTGCTTCTTCATTATGGATTTTTCTATATCTAGCTGATCCTCTCGTAATATAAATTCTCTTATACTCATTCTCTTTCATAGTGACTTTATTTAAAAAAGTTTTTCTCAAAAAATCACATACCCATGTACTTACATAGCCTGAATCATAATAAGGGGAGTATGGTACAACTAGAGTTTCAGTTTGAAATCCATATGAATCACTAGATGAAATTATATTATCTTGATTAATATCAATAGCCTCCAACGAACATTTCTGAAAGTCATATCCCCTAAAATTACTTATAAATTTATTTATCTTAATTCCAGACTTTTTTAATATGTAAAAGCGAGGCAGTTCTTCAAACATCCAATGATAGTAATTAACACCACTCCATCTTGTACTAGTTACAGCGTTAATCCCATTTAATTTCTTTAAAAAAGGGGTTGGTACTAAATTTTCAAAAAACGACTCATCCCATCTTCTCCCATCCCAAATACCCATATTTACCATGCTAAGAGTAGATAATGACTTAACCATTTGAACTTGGTTATCAAATATCATGCCACTATAGCCTAGAGTATAGGCATCTTTAAGTACCTGAATAGAAACCTCACCGCTAGGATGGTCTTGCTGAGGAAAAATAAAATTTGGATATCTTTTAGAGTCCAGTATTATAGGTTTGGAGTATTGTAACATTCCTTGATTATCATAAATAGTTATAGCTTGCGTATCTATATTTTCTAAAATATTTGTAGGCTTTGGGAAGATTGGTTCTTTCTTCACATAAATATACTTATTATTAATAAACATAAAATTTTCTGGGTATAAATATGATTGATGTTCAATAAAACCTAGCATATCTAACTGTTCTGCAATTTCTTTTTTATACATACTTGCAATTATTATAATATGATGGTGAATATTTAAATTAGAAGGGGAAAAGATAGGTTTTCCATTTTTATACTGTCCCCATAATTGTTGATTATTGTCGGTATAGCCATCTACCTTTAAGTTTACACGATTAAGTAAAGCTTCAGTTGCCTGAGCAGAACTCCCTGTCCCAAACAATATAATTTGCTTATCATTTTTCATAAAATGTCACCTATATTTTTAAACTTATACAAAATCTCTTTAGTATAAGTTAATTTCATAATTCTAATCCATCGTATCAAGGGTTCTAAAAACAATAAAATTTTCTTAATAGAGCGGTCTAAGCTCTTGGAAAATGTGATTTATGGAAATTGATTCGAATCAATATTAATTTTAAAAAAATCTATATTCTCTATTTTATAATAATCACTTTCAAGTTGCTTTTTTATTTCTTCAAAATAAGAGCTACATACTAATATTCTTATATTTTCAAATTCATTAATAACGTTTGGGGAATTAATATGTTTATTTTCAAAAAGACTTCCCCACTTTTTTGAATCATTATCAATAAATCCTTGAATAATTTTATCATCAGACACTTTAGTATAAAACGATTTAGCCAGTTCTCCAGTTCCAAAAATAAAATATTTATACTTTTTTTCTTTTAAAAGTTGCTGTATTTTATTTGGAATAGGATTATATTGTTTCCATTCACTAAATTCAATATACTTATAATATCTATCGCTATAAGGATGTCTACAATAAATTTGCCACGGTTTCTGAGGTTCAGTGTAATGTATAATTTTAGGACTCAATTCACTATATTCTTTATTCAAAGCTATTGCCGTTTGGTAATTCCACTCCGGTGATAACTCTTCCCATAAATCATATAAATTTGCATTCAAAGCATCTTGGTCCCAATATTTTAATTTATTGTTATTTTGAATATAATCCAATAATTTTTTTGTTAAGTTTTTTGAATTCCATTTCTCTACATCTATTAATAAAATACCTGCATTAAAGTACTTCGAGTTCGGAATGTTCAACTCCTGAATTCTCTCTATCCCATAAGGATCAGGTATCGCTCCAAGAACTTTATTATTTAAATCTATTCTAAATAACTCTTTAATATCACCTTCAACTATTACATCCCCATCTATATAAATTACTCTCTTTATATTTCTAGGAACCACCAAAGGAGCTATTATTCTATAATAAGTTACTTGATTTATATGATGGCTTATATAAAAATCTTCAAACAATTTCCCATCTATTTCTAAAAAATGTATTGTTGCTTTATAGTCGCTACATATCCTATTCATTGAATCTTTACTTTGTTGTTTAATACCGTGATCTAGAAAAAAAATATTTATATTCTGAGGTTCAGTTGTATTTTTTAATAATGATATTAACATGACCCCCATATGTTGAATAAAATCATCATCACATGTAATAACTATATTTATACGTTCAGTGTGCATTTTATTAGCCTCCATAAAAGGAAAAATTACTTTATTCCTTCGATAAATAGAGAATCCGGCTTTCTAGTTACGCCTTCTATTGTGTCCAAGTTAAATAAATTAAAGTTTGGTATTTCGCTTTCATCAGAATTACAAATTTTACTAAAGTTCACTCCGTATTTTTTTAAAAGTCTCTTTAATGAAAACGAGTCATACATCCAATAATGTACCTCTCCCCTATTTCTAAATAAGGATTTTTTAAAGATATCAGCATATTCTAACCCTAGTTTTTTTTCAATATACTCGTAGGTCTCCGTAAATTTCTTGTCTTCTATAGTTACTTCAATTTCTCTATTTTCGATAAAATAGTGTATTCCATTTTCCATATCTTCACTTATTAATTGCTCTTCTATTGATTTCCACCAGGAAGAGGCTACAACTATAAGAATATCATCTGCAATTACTTCATCTAAATTATAAATCATCTTGTCTTCAAAAAAAGTACCTTGCTTTTGAACATCATTATCAATAAATCCAAATATTTCCATACCTGCTTTTTTTAATGCTTGCTTTACTTTTTTTCCATAAGATCCTGCACCAAAAATAACAATTTTTTTGTCTTTACAGAAATCTAATAACAATTCATTTTCAAATAAAGAATAAATTTGTTCTGCTTGCCATCCCCATCTTTCAAAAATAAAATCCTTATTAATAATTTTTTCATTTAGCATATATTTAACCATATTTCCACCAGGATTTTCTCGTACAATTTGATCAAACAACTCTAACATAGACCAATCATAATTTGCTTCATCATAAGGATTGTAATTTTCTTCTACTCTTTTTTTATAATATAGATAATTTTTTACTATTGTTTCAAGATTAGGAACAACAACTCTTATAATGCCATTTGGCTTTAGAACACGAATCATTTCTTTAATAAATTCCTCGCCCTTTTCAGGTCTTAAATGTTCCAAAATATGTGAGCAATATACAACATCAAAACTTTCATTTGGAAAATCCAATCCTTTTCGAATATCCATCTCAATTACATCTTTACTTTCAGATACTAAATCAACATTAACCCAATCTTGATGATACGTCGATCCGCACCCAACATTTAACATTTTATAATCACTCATAATATCCCTCATCTATCTGAATAATCCAAACTTCTTCTTATAACCAAAATACATAGAAATTTGAAAAATCTCCTTTTTTCAACTGTTGTATAATATCTTTATACCAATCAGATGCAATTAATATTAAACTTCTTTTGTCAATCATAGATAGACTAAATATTTTTTCTTCATACAGCTCTAAACCTACTTTATTGTTATCAATGAAACCTTTAATTTTTATTTTATTTATATCTAATATCTTTTTTAAAGTTTCTCCTCTTCCTCCTGCTCCAAAAATATAAATAGAATCATATTCCTCGAGGGAATCTATATTCTGTAAACTCAAATAATTTTCTGGGCAAGAAAATTTGGGATGTTTTTCTTTAATGTGCTTAATTTCTTCTATATATTGCTCAATGACTTTTAACAAATGCTCTTTGTACTCTTCATTAGTTTGGCTTCTAAATTTCTCTAAAGTTATAATATGTCTTTCTAAAAAATCTAATTGATTTTCTATTTTTGATGTTTTTTCACTCCATGATCCTTCTGTAAATCTTCTATATGTAGCCATAGGTTCATTGAAATAATATATTTTCCCTTTTTCCGCCGCTATCAATTGTAAATAGTAGTCTAAAACAGGAGCCTCCAGTATATATTCAGGAATTCCGTTTTCGAAAACACTACTTCTAAAAAAACAGCTTGCTGCATGAAATAATGGCTCCTTTGTTATTTCGTTTATACTAATTTCACCTGAATAATTAAATTTCTGATAGTTCTCTAAAAACATATTATTACGATTATCTAATACTTTAACCGCATGTCCACAAAGAACAAATTTAGTATTTTTTTCCATAAAATTAAATTGTTTTTGTAATTTATTACCATCTACCCAATAATCGTCGCCTTCACAAAAAGCAATATATTTTCCAGAAGCAGCTTTTATTGTTCTAATAAAGTTATTTATCATCCCAACATTATTTTTAGAAGTAACAATTTTAATTTTCGAGTTTAAAGCAGCATAACTCTCTATTATTTTTTTTGTAAGATCTGTACTACAATCTTCTCCAATGATTATTTCATAATCAAAATTAACTTTTTGTTTTAAAACGCCCTCTATACAATCTCTAATATACTTTTCATGATTATAAGTAAAGCAACAAATACTAACAAGTGGGCTATACTCCTCCATTAATCTCCCTCCTTAATATACTAGTATATTTTACCTCTTCAAAAATCTACAGCAACATAAAAACATAAGAATTCCTATAGCATATAATTCTCATGTTTTCTTATCCATATCATTTCTTCTAGTGGTGTTAATTTCTTAAAATATTGTTTTGGAGGAAAAATACTTTTCAGGTACTTATAACTCAATAATATAATACATATAGTTAATTTCTTCTATATGGCTTTACATGCCAGTAATCCATAAAGCCATCCTTATAAAATAAATTATTTTCACTTAAAAATCTTTGATCAAACTCTTTATTTTCTTTAAAAAAGAACCATAATTGAGATTCAAGATGATATAAACTTGATTTAAATCCCCATTTATTAAACAATATTTCCATAGATTTATTTGTAAAAAAAGATACGTGCACTGGGTATAAATAAAACCAGTTAGGATCTCTAGGAATTTTTTCAGTAATTAATGTGTGTACAGCCATAACCCCATTCTCATTTATCAAACTAACTATATTATCTAAATCTCTCAAATCTACAATATGTTCAAAAACAGAAGTTGTGATTAAAAAGTTAAAGTAATTTTCTCTTAATTGAGTGTTATATGTTTCTTCAGTCATGTATTTATCATAATTCAATAAATTATAGCCACTAATTTTCTTTAATGATTTAGATAGTTTTGCATCGCCACATCCATAATCTAAACTTTCGTTTAAATTAATAATTTTCAAATCGGCAAACTCTTTGAGTATTTTTGATTGCTTTTCAAGCCTAGTGACCCATTTTAGATCTTCAATATTCATTTCAGAATATTGATAATTCGAATGAAATTCATTATTCAATCTATTCCATTTTTCTATATTCAATTTGCAAATTGTATCAGCTTTAACAAAACCACAATTATTGCATTTTAGATAGTCCACTTTATTTAATATTTCTAGATTGAAACTTTTAGTAAAAAAATATTCTAAGTCTCCTTTGCATATCTGACAATATTGATTTTTCATACTATTCTCCTTTAAGTAAAAGCTCTTTCCTAAAGCAACACTAGTTGATTTAGTTAGCTAAGTTAAATTTGTTGAATTTCCCTATAAGGTAGTGGTCTCCATTGATTTCCTCCACTTTGTTTTATGTTTGAACTGTTTATCTCCTTTTTACCGAAGATCCAAAAAGAAATCATCATTTTCATTAATAAATTGTTTATAAGATTCTTATTTGTATGTACTTACCAGTTTAATTTTTCATACTATATTATAAGGGAAGTAGCTTACATTACTTAGAGACTCACTAATATACTGCCTCATTAGTTCCCCCCTCTTTCATCATGGAAGGTCTAAACCACTACCTACAATAAAAGAATCCTTCGATAAACTGTCTACGCTTAGGTCGATTGCCTCAAAAAAGAAAGAACGAAAACAAATCAATTTTCGGTTTTCTTTAATTAAATTCAATTCCTCTTTTCTAAACTATTTCCAGGAAAAAAAGTAGATGGTATATTTAAATGTGTTTATAAATAGTATATATATGTTGAAAATGATTTTTACATTTCAAGCTATAAAGTCTCTCTTTTCTATGTTTGTATAGGTAATATTTCGCCACTAGCCACTATATTAATAATTTCAAAATTCCGCTACAGCGTATAAAACGGCATCAATTGCTATAGGCTTATGAACTCTAAAATAGAATTTATATTCTGGAACAAGTCCTTTTAAATATTCAAATATTTCTATCAAATCATTTCTTTTATGATAGACACTAATTGCTAGTTTCGGTTTTTGAGTTTTAATTATCTTTTCTGCTCCTTTTAATGCTGCCATTTCTGCTCCTTCAATATCCATCTTTATAAATGAAATTTCTTCACCCTCTTTCACAATATTATCTAATTTATCGGCCTTAACAAGCACACCATTACCTTCCGATATTTTGGATAACATATTTTCTGAAGAATCGAACAATAAATCAGTTTTCTTACTAAACACTGCCACTTCACAAAATCTTATACGTTCATCTAAATAGTTCTCTTTTAAAATAGACATATTAATCGGGTCTGCTTCTACTGCAATAATATTTTTGAATTTATTATTATTTAAAGCTATAAAATCTTTGATTGTATCTCCTATGTATGCACCACAATCGATGAGACTTTCATTTTCATTCAATGAAATTATATCTTTTGGGAAATAGTGTTCTTCACAATATATGTCCTTTAAACAGCTATAATTATTATAAACTTTTGCATCTATATAAGCTGTAAGTGACTTACGTGATTGTTCATCTGCTAGTAAATTTTTGATATTTTGAAATTTTCCTTTATTCATATCAATAAATTTTAATGATAATTCTTCCATATTATAAATTTCTGATAAATAATAAATATCATTTAAGTTAATATTATTAATTCTTCTTCTAATTTCACTTTTAGATATTTTATATCCTTCAATATGCCCCATGACAATATTAAATTTTTCTTTATAAACATTAATATAACTTAATGGAAGAATACTATTTTTATCAGAGCTGTTTAAAAAAATATCATCCACAAAATAACCTTTCACACATAAATTGTTTGTTTTAAGCTTTTCGTGTACAAATTTAGCCACTTCACCACTACCATATATAAACAATGGCATATCATTTTCAATTATTTGTTTTATTACTAAAGTGTCACCTATATTTGACATTAAAATTCACCAATTTTCTATATTATTATTAGGACTTTACTCTATCGGTACAGCTATATTCCTTGTTACCTGTAATAATTTATTATTAGCTGACAAATCTTTATTTAATGTTACATTTGCTCCTATAATACAATATTCTCCAATATTAACTTTTGGTAAGATAACTGCTCCACTTCCTACAAAACTACTACGTCCAATACTGACATGTCCTGATAAAATCACTCCTGGAGAAATCACACTATTATCTTGGATATTACAGTCATGGCCAATTGAACAATTTTGATTTATTATCACATTCTCACCTATTATTGTATCTATAGAAATTGTTGTATTTGGTGCGATATATGAACCTATTGCAGTACTACTGCCTTGAATTACTAGTGCATTAGGATGTATAATCGTTTCCATTAACGTAGAACCTTTTGATACTATTTTTTTATAAATTTTTTCTCTTACTAAACTTTCTCCAATTCCAATTACAAATTCACAATTTCCCCATTCTTCATTTGAAAAGATAGTCTCTGAAATAACTGGAATGCCCATAAGTAAATTATCTTGCTCATTAAAATAAGCTTGATCTACAACAAAAGCTTCAATATTAAATTTAGCAACAGCTTGACTTTTATTTAAACATAAGATAGTACTATAAATTTCTCTAGCAAGGGCTCCTGCACCATAAATATATTGTCGCTTCATTTTAAGATCCCTCCATTAAATATTGATCTATTAGTTTATTCAATACCTGTTTCATGTTAGTTTTACATTCAAATTTTAGTTCATTTTGAATCTTACTTGTGTCTACCGCATATCTAAAATCATGTCCTGCACGATCCTCTACAAAAGTAATCAATTCTTTAAAAGATTTCATTTTTCTTTTTTCTAATTTATGAGAGAGTTTTTCATCTAAAATTCCACAAATATCATTTACAATTTCTAGATTTGTTTTTTCATTTTGTCCCCCAATTAAGTAAGTTTCCCCTTTGTTACTTTCGTGGAAAACTAAATCAATTGCTCGACAATGCTCTTCTACATATAGCCAATCTCTTATATTCTGGCCTGAACCATAAATTGGAATAGGGTCGAATGCTATCGCTTTACGAATAATTGTTGGGATTAATTTTTCACTATGTTGCCCCGGTCCAAAGTTATTTGAGCAATTTGTTGTCACAGCATTCATTCCAAATGTATGATAATAACTTCTAACTAACATATCAGAAGCTGCTTTACTAGCGGAATAAGGGCTATTAGGAGCAAATGGACTATCTTCTGTAAAATAACCTTCACTTTCCAAGGATCCATACACTTCATCTGTTGAAATATGGTGGAATCTAGCACTTTCAAATTCCTTTTTAAAATTATTCGGTGCTTTCATCCAATGGTTTCTTGCAACATCTAACAATACATATGTACCATTAATATTAGTTTTCACGAATACACCTGGGTTTTTAATCGAGTTATCAACATGTGATTCAGCAGCAAAATGAAAAACACCATTAAAATTATATTTTTCAAATAAGAACTCCACTAATTCACGATTACAAATATCACCTTTAACAAACTCATAATTAGGATGATTTTCAACATTTTTTAAATTATTAGAGTTACCAGCATATGTTAATAGATCTAAGTTAACAATTTTATACTTTGGGTACTTACTTAGTAGATAAATAATAAAATTAGAACCAATAAATCCAGCTCCACCTGTAACTAATAGATTCAATTAGCTTTCCTCCTCAATTATCGAATTTATGATGTCCGATATTTTTTTTACTATTTTTTTATCTAAATTTGCATATAAAGGTAAGCAGAGGATTCTTTTTGAAATACTTTCTGAAACTGGACAGTCATTATTGTCCTTAAGATAAGGTAATTTATTTAAAGAAGGGTAAAAATAACGACGAGTTTGAATTTCTTTGGATTTCAATTCTGAGACTATTTTTAATAAAGTATCCTCACTGTTGAATAAAACAGGGTAATATGCATAGTTGTATTCAACATTTTCTGTAATATAAATCACATGGATATCACTAGGTAATAGCTTATTATAAAATTCACTTATTTCTTTGCGTTTTTCTAAGTTGTGCTCAATATAATTTAAATTACATATCCCCATTGCAGCATGAAATTCTGTTGCTTTTGCATTAATTCCAGGTAAATAATAATCTTCACCTACATAACCATAACTTCGTAATAATTCAATTTTTGTTGCAAGATTCTTATTAGCGCATGTAATTCCTCCGCCTTCCACAGTGTGGAAAACTTTTGTTGCATGAAAACTGTACGTTGAAATATCACCGTAATTGAAAATAGATCGCCCCTTATAAGTTACTCCAAATGCATGCGCACCATCATATATTACTTTCAAATTATACTTATTGGCTATCGCTTCTATTCTTTCAACATCACAAGGAATACCAAAAACATGCGTTGCAATAATTGCAACAGTATTTGTAGTAACTACAGTTTCAATCTTCTCAGGATCAATACTTAATGTTGTGGGATCAATATCAACAAATACAGGTTTACATCCTTCCCATGTAATTGATGTCGTAGTAGCGATAAAAGAAAATGGGGTTGTAATTATTTCTCCTTGTAAGTCTAAAGCTTTAATAGCTAATTGAAGCGCCAATGTTCCGTTAGT
This sequence comes from Lysinibacillus sp. FJAT-14222, assembly GCF_001278875.1. Classification (NCBI taxonomy): domain Bacteria; kingdom Bacillati; phylum Bacillota; class Bacilli; order Caryophanales; family Bacillaceae; genus Lysinibacillus; species Lysinibacillus sp. FJAT-14222. The sequence goes on from NZ_LIYL01000050.1 coordinate 135,806, forward strand.
AACATATGTTAAATTATGTACTGCTAATCTTTCTGAAAGTTCTTTTTCCAATTCAACTACATAAGGTCCGTTATTTGTCAACCATTTAGTATCCCAAAGATTCTCTAATAATTTTTCATATTCCTTTTTTGAAGGCATAAAAGGCTGTGTAACTGGTATCATATTTACACCCTACTTTCATGATAAAATTTATCTCTAATCTTCATCGTTCAAGAATAGAAGTATCAATTTTAATATCCTGTAATATTATTTGATTAGCAATTGAATCCAACATTTCCTTAAAATTATCTGCCGCCTCTATTTTTAAAAATGTTTCCACTGTATTTTTTTCTATTCTTATTTTTAGGATTATTAACCTTATCAAATTTTGTTTTGGAAAAATTCAACACCTTGCTCAGATTGTAATTATATATATAATTGTTTTAGAATATATATCATGTCCAGGCAAATGATCTATACATCTCACTATTTTTCCTTTATTAACACTTTTAAAATTATTTTCGGTAGCCTAACCGTTGGGGAAATTTAGATAATTTTCTTGTTTCATGGTTCTACTTTCATCTGCACTAGTATATTTCCCCTTCTATTTCTGTAATAATAAGTCCTAATATACTATGTTCATTTTGATTTAATATTGGTTGCAAAAATGTATCAGTATTTGTTTTTAAACCTTGTATTTTAAAAATAACGTTCGTTTTAGGTCTTATATTTCCTTCTGACTCATCAAAAAACAATCATTGCATCTCATTGAATGGAATCAGTCCTATATATGTATTACTCTCATTTTTTTGTTAATAATATAGATAGGAAATTTTACAATCGTTTAAAGTGAAGACAGAAATATCCATAGAAATTTATTCATTCCTTCAAAGATTGTAGGTATTTAAAATATGTATTGTTCCCTTTTTTAACAATAATTTCATCCTTTGTAATCCAACTATTATTCAAAGAGATTTCTTCTAAACAAGCAATCATAAAACCTTGTCTTTTTTGAACAGTCTCCACAAACTGCCCAGCTTCCAAAAGGCTTTCAAATGTACCTGTATCTAACCAAGAGAATCCTCTCCCAAGAAGTCGAACCTTTAATTTTTTTCTTTTTAAATATGCATTATTTATATCAGTAATTTCAATCTCCCCACGTTCAGATGGTCTCACATTTTTAGCTATAGAAATTACATCATTATCATAAAAATATAAACCCGTAACTGCAAAATTTGATCTAGGTTTCATAGGCTTTTCTTCAATAGAAACTACATTTAAATTTCCATCAAACTCAACAACACCAAAACGTTCTGGATCTTTAACTTGATATCCAAATACTAGTGCTCCCTCCTTTAAAGCAGCTGCTTGTTTTAAAACAGGTGTAAATCCTTGGCCATAAAATATATTATCACCTAGTATTAAACAAACTGAGTCACTTCCTATAAATTCTTCACCTATTATAAAAGCATCAGCAAGTCCTCTCGGCTCTTTTTGCTGAGCATATTCTAATGTCATACCCCATTGAGATCCGTCTCCTAACAATTCCTGAAAAATCGGTAAATCTCTAGGGGTACTAATTACCAATATTTCTCTAATGCCAGCCAACATTAGAACTGATAATGGATAATAAATCATTGGTTTATCATAAATAGGTAACAATTGTTTTGAAATAGATTTTGTTAGTGGGGATAAACGTGTACCACTACCACCTGCAAGAATAATACCTTTCAATTCCCTCACTCATTTCTGTTATTTTCCATAAATGTATCTACCATCAAAAATCACACTGTTATCTATATTCGCTTTTTTAAACTCATCCCATTCCGTAACAAGTAATACAGCATTTGAATTTATTAATACCTCCTGTACAGAGCACACACACTGTTTCAAATTCTTTACAACAGGATCATAAGCCTTTACAATCGCCCCTCGTTTCTCTAATTCTTCAATTAAATAAAGCGATGGTGCTTCTCGTAAATCATCTGTATTTGGTTTAAAAGCAAGCCCTAACATACCAATGATTTTACCCTCTACATTGCCATGAAAATAATCTAACACTTTATGTAAAAATAATTCTCTTTGATGGAAATTTGCTTTTATAGCACTTTCTACAATTGTTAATGGTGTTTCATATTGCCTCCCTAAATAAGCAATTGCCTCAGTATCTTTCGGGAAACAAGAACCCCCATATCCTAATCCGGGATTTAAAAAGGCACGTCCAATACGATGATCTAATCCCATACCATCTGCTACATCGAGCACATTAGCCCCCATCTTTTCACAAAGATTTGCAATTTCATTAATATAGCTTATTTTTGTTGCTAAAAAGGCATTTGCCGCATATTTAATCATCTCAGCACTTCGACGATTTGTACGTACAACCGGTATTTCTAACGGGTTAAATAATTGCTCAATCGTATCACCAGCTTCAATAGATTCAGCACCAATCACGATACGATCTCCATGGAATGTATCATGAATTGCATGACCCTCACGTAAAAACTCTGGGTTTGATACTACATTTACGTCTACATCTGCCACTAAATTTTCATAAATAATTTTTTCTACTAGATCATTCGTACCTATAGGAACCGTACTTTTCACAACAATAATCGTGTCGTTAACAATTTTTAATGCAATATCCTTTGCAGCTTGTTGAATATAACTTAAATCTGCCGCTCCACTCTCACTTTGAGGTGTACCTACAGCGATAAATACAATACGTGCATTTACAAAAGCCTCTTGATGATTTGTTGTAAAATACAGGCGACCAGATTCTATGCTTTTCACCATTAATTCATCTAAGCTTGGTTCATAAATTGGTGACATTCCTAATTTTAATGAATTTACCTTTTGTTCATCTAAATCGATACAAGTTACTGTATGACCAATCTCAGATAATACTACACCTGTAACAAGTCCTACATACCCTGTACCAATCACCGCTACGTTTGTCATACTTCCTCCACCTCAGTCACTACTTTTTTTATATAAGCTAATACTTCATTTTTTAAATCATTTCGTTCTAATGCAAAATCAACCGTTGCCTGTACAAAACCAAACTTGCTACCACAATCATAGAGTTTACCTTGTACATCATGTGCTACAATACGTTCTGAATGATTTAATAACTCAATAGCATCTGTTAATTGAATCTCGCCACCTGCTCCTGGCTGTGTTACTTTTAAAGCATTAAAAATATTTGGTGTAAGTATATATCGACCCATAATGGCTAAATTTGAAGGGGCCATTTCAGCTTTTGGTTTTTCAACAAAGCCTTTCACTTCTATTGCTTTCCCCTCTTCAATTTCGCCATTCGGATCAATAACCCCATATTGATGTACTACATCCATTTCCACTGCTTGTACACCTATAACAGATGCCTGCTCTTTTTCATATGTTTCAATTAATTGTGCTAATGCAGGTGTTTCAGCTTGTAAAATAATATCACCTAATAACACTGCAAAAGGCTCGTCACCAATAAAACGGTGTGCACAATAAATTGCGTCACCTAACCCTTTCGCCTCTTTTTGGCGTATATAATGGATATTGGCCAAATTTGAGATTGCTCGAATTTCTTCAAGGTCATCCCATTTTCCTTTTTTCGTTAATAACTCTTCTAGTTCATATGTTTTATCGAAATGATCTTCAATTGATCTTTTATTGCGTCCACTTATAATAATGATATCTTCAATGCCCGCTGCAACCGCTTCTTCTACAATATATTGAATCGTTGGCTTATCAACAATTGGTAACATTTCCTTCGGCTGTGCCTTTGTTGCTGGTAGGAAACGAGTTCCTAATCCAGCAGCTGGAATAACAGCTTTACGTACTTTTTTCATTTACACTCGCTCCTTGAAATAAGCAATTGTTTTTTGAAGCCCTTCATCTAACATAACTTGTGGCTCCCAGTTTAATGTACGCTTTGCTTCATCTATCATCGGTTTGCGCTGTTTTGGATCATCTTGTGGTAGTGGTTCATATTGTAAAGGCGTTTTATTCCCCGTCCATTTCACTACCTTTTCTACAAGCTCTAGCATTGTAAATTCATTCGGGTTACCTAGATTTACAGGTCCTGTAATATCTTTTGGCGTAGCCATTAATCTTAAAAATCCTTCTATTAAATCATCAACATAGCAAAAAGAGCGCGTTTGTTGACCATCACCGTAAACTGTCAACGGCTTGTTTTGCAATGACTGCACAATAAAATTGCTTACAACTCGTCCATCCTTGGCATCCATTCGGGGACCATATGTATTAAAAATACGTACAATTTTAATTTCAATATCATACATTCTTGCATAATCAAAAAATAATGTTTCTGCACCGCGTTTTCCTTCATCATAACAGCTTCGAATACCTATTGGATTTACATGCCCCCAATAATGTTCTGGCTGCGGATGTACTAACGGATCACCGTATATCTCTGATGTAGAAGCTTGGAAAATTTTAGCTCCTGTTTGTTTTGCTAGCTCTAATAAATGCAATGCTCCTAGTATGCTTGTCTTAAACGTATGAACAGGGTCTGCTTGATAATGAATAGGGCTTGCAGGACATGCCAAGTTATAAATTTCATCCACATGCCCTATCGCTGGTAAAGGCTCTGTAATATCATGCTTAATAAATAAAATCTTTTCTAAATTATGCTGAATATTATCTATAGAGCCTGTTTGTAAATTATCCATACAAATAATGTCATGTCCCTGTTCCAATAATCTATCGATTAAATGTGAACCGAGGAAACCCGCTCCTCCAGTTACTAAAATACGTTTTTTCATAAAGTACCCCCAAATTTCTTCTTGTGCCAATGCCAGGCTGTTTCAACAATCTGCTCTAAGTTATATTTAGGAACCCAATTTATGATATCCTTTGCTTTGTCCGCGCAACCAATCAACTTACTTGGATCACCTGAACGACGATCTGTTAATTGATATTGTATAGTTTTTTTGGTTACTTGCTCTACCATCTTAATTATTTCTAAATTTGAGTAGCCTGCACCATTTGCTAAATTTAATTGAAGATTTTGTTGTTCTTTAATTAAAAACTGTAAGGCTTTATGGTGTGCATCCGCTAAATCTGTCACATGTATATAGTCACGAATACACGTTCCATCTGGCGTATCAAAGTCTGAGCCAAATACATTGATTGAATCCGATTTTCCCAAAGCTACATTTAAAACCAAAGGAATTAAATGAGACTCCGGCTCATGCCATTCTCCAATAGTCCCATCCTCATCTGCACCTGCTGCATTAAAATAACGTAATGCAACATACTTTAAGCCATATGCTGTAGAGTAATCCTCCATTAATTGCTCCATCATGAACTTTGTTCGGCCATATGGATTAATTGGATTTTGCGAATGTTGCTCTGTAATCGGTAACTCTATTGGGTTGCCATATGTTGCGCACGTAGAAGAAAAAACAATATTTTTCACGTTATTTGTCAGCATTACGCCTAATAAGTTCATTGTATTAGCAAGATTATTATGATAATACTTTGCAGGATCTTGTACAGATTCTCCTACATAGGCATACGCCGCAAAGTGCATCACTGAAGTTATAGGATATTGTGTAAACAGAGTATGTAAATCTTCCAATGATGCTAAATCACCATCTAGAAATTGAGCATCTTTATGAACAAGTTCTAGATGACCTGTGCATAAATTATCAAAAACCACAACTTGTTCACCTTGTTCAATTAAATATTTCACTGCATGTGAGCCTATATAACCTGCTCCACCGACAACAGCTATCATATAACTACATCTCCTCTGCTAGTGTACGCAATTCTTCTATCGTCAACCAATCTTCATTTTTATTACTCGTATATTCAAACCCATCCGGAAGATTTTTACCATCTTCTGCGAATTTCGATGACCAAAATGGAAACTCTGGTTGAATGACATAATATGAATCATACTCAACTGTATGGCGAGCATCATCTTCCATAATCATCGCCTCATGCAATTTTTCACCTGGTCGAATCCCTACAATTTCAATATCACATTCTGGCGCAATTGCTTTTGCCAAATCAACGACTTTCATGCTTGGAATTTTAGGTACAAAAATTTCACCGCCGTGCATACGTTCTAAATTATCAAGTACAAACTGTACACCTTGCTCTAGTGTAATCCAAAAACGAGTCATACGCTCATCTGTAATTGGCAGAACACCTTTTGATTTCATTTTTTTAAAGAAAGGTACTACGCTCCCGCGACTTCCTACAACATTGCCATAACGAACAACAGCAAAACTTGTTTTTTTACTTCCTACATATGCATTTGCAGCAACAAATAATTTATCTGAAGCTAGCTTTGTTGCACCATATAAATTTACTGGCGCACATGCTTTATCTGTGGAAAGCGCAATTACTTTCTCCACACCACAATCTATCGCCGCTTCAATAATATTCTGAGCTCCATGAATATTCGTTTTTACCGCTTCAAATGGATTATATTCACATGCATCCACATGCTTCATAGCCGCTGCATGAATTACAATATCAACACCGTCAAATGCTCTATGTAAACGTTCTTTATCCCGCACATCTCCAATAAAGAATCGGAGACGTGTATCGTCAAACTCTTGCTTCATCTCATATTGCTTTAGCTCATCACGGCTAAAAATAATAATTTTTTTCACACCTAATTCTAATGCTTTTTTCGTAATTTTTTTTCCAAATGAACCCGTTCCACCAGTAACTAATACTGTTTTCCCACTTAACACAGTCATCGACTTACTCCAATCTTGTAAACTACATTTTTTATTTTCACTTTATTAACGCCAATAATTGTTTCTAATCAAATTAATGGAACTCCTCTGATTTTTAGCGCCTTGTCTAGTTGTATTATAGACCTTTGATGATGAGCGTTTTAATTTTTGATTAAACCATCTTTAAAAATTTGATAATTTCGGCAGTCTATAAATCTCATCATTTGAATGCCTCTACCTGAGCTCATCGCAGTGCATCTTCAACGGCCCATATTTACATAAACGTCGTTCAATTGTAGTGTACGTTCCCAGTTTTTTTGCAAAATAATATCCCAATTCATTAATGTTTAATACTTTTTACCCGTTGTGCTTTTCCAAAGAAAGGAGCAACTTCATATTCAAACATATCTGCCACTACTACATAGTCTTGCATTTCCAGACCTTCATTCACTTCTTTTAAAAATTCGTGGATAGTTTCAACTTCTAAAACAGCACTTACTTCATTTTGTACAAATAAATTACATGCCTGTACTAGCCAATCCATTCCCTCTGAAAATTGCAGAATCATTTGTAATGCACTTTCTATTTCATCCTGCCGTAAATATTCTGCAATTTTCAAACAACCTGGCATTACTTTGTCTAAATAGTCGTTATAACTTTCAATTGTTTCAATTAATAAGTCATCCATAGTGTTTCCCCTTTTCTCATTCCTTGTTAAAGTAACTCTTGATTATTGTTTTCTACAGTATCAATTACACCCTGTAAATTTTTTTTGGATTTTTCCAATGCCTCCAACAAGCGCTTATATAATGTATTCGTTTGATTCCAAGAACGCTTATAAGTCTCTTCTTGTGTTTCAAATTCTTTTGGCAAAAATTGATTAGCAACTTCGTAGGTAATTGGTGCTATTAAAAAATGAATTTGTATCATTTTTGTTTTTTCTTCAATTTTCTTTTCAATTTCGTCCAATACTATCAAGGTTTTTTCATCAAAGTATATATTGTGTTGAATTTTATTTAATTTTTCAAGCCCTTTGTTTATAGATCGCTGTAAGTCATTGATAATCTTTACTTCATTTTTATAAATAGCAATGATGCCATCGCTTGTCTTAAATGGCTTGATTGTTTCAATTGTTGATAAATCTTTATAAGTTTTTGTATCTACGTATTGCTCAATAAAGCTTTTAAAAGGTAATTGCTCATACCCCCTTAATGATACTCCTCCTTCTGTACAATTAAACAAAGGTACAGATGGTTTATGAAATTGGGCAATTTCCTCAAATACCATTTTCATCGATAAAAATTCTCTAGAAGTTTGAACAGGCTCACCATTATAACCATCAACTTCAAATAAATCTTTTCCTAACTCCTTTAAATCTTGAACTGTATTTATAAATTTGTTCCCCTGTGCATGAGTTTGGTTATTTGTATAAGCCAAATCTTGTCCAATCATAGCTATAGGTCCAGAATTCAATAATCCTGCTACAGTTACTCCATAATGTGCTACGGTCCCTCCACCAGCTATAATTGGTAAATTAATTCCCATATGCTCATATAAATATCCCCCCATAGACTCGTGTCCTATTTGTGAAAATATGAATGCCTGTTTCTTGAAAGACTTTCTTACTCCAGGATGATTGTATGGTGCATATATCAGTCTTGCATTTTGTAAACTCAAGTTTTTAAAGTGCTCATAATTCCATTTTCCACCGTCTATAGAGATCACAAAGTCCGGCTCAATATTGGCATCTAGTAAAGCATTTATAGTAGATCCAGCTGCTATAATTAATACATTTTGTTCAACTTCCTTTAATAAAGGTAATTGCTTTGTTAATGACGGCCCACTAGCAGCTAAAACAACTGGTAAATCAAATTTATTTTCCAGTGATAATAGAGTATTATCCTTAGCTATTTGCAACACATTTTTTGTGAAATTTTGTTGCCACTCATTAGAAAATTGAACTTCTGTATTATAGTTAACTTGCATTCTATTTTGAAAATCTCTTATATATAGTAAAATTTCTTTATACTCTTGCTTAAATATCTGATTATAATTAGATGAAGCAAAGACATGAATTTTTAAGTTCAGTCCATTTGCAAGCTTTGAAATTACAAAGCCAAGCGTATTATTATGGTGTTCAGACCAATAATATACGTTTTTCAGTTGCATATGCCTTGCAAAAACTTGAAGCGTCCCATCATCTAACAATGGGTCTATAATAATGATTGACTCATTTTTTACTTTATCCAATAATGCATCTAAAATGTATCCATTCCCATAACCAAATAATATATGTATACAATTAATTTTATATTCCTTTTCTACTAAACGTCCTGCCTCACTTATCGGGTCATATTTACTGTGTAAATAATAGTTATTCACACGATAAACCTCTTGACCAGTTTTTGCAACAATCTTCTCGATTGTATACTTAGCCACATAAACCACCTCTTTGTTATTATCGACTTTTTATTGATTTTCTTAATCTACATATTTTTTATTAATATTTTTTCTTTTGCTTTTAATGAGAAAGGCATTGGCTAAGTAATTAATTCTGCCTCCCTATGAACACAAAAAAGGTACAAAAGGAATAATCCCTTTTGTACCTTTTCGTTTTAAGATGATTAACCTAATAATTGAAGAACGCCTTGTGGTTGTTGGTTAGCTTGCGCTAGCATAGATTGTGCAGCTTGCATTAAGATGTTGTTCTTTGTGAAGCCCATCATCTCTTTCGCCATATCTGTATCACGGATACGAGATTCAGCAGCTGTTAAGTTTTCAGATGTAGCACCTAAGTTGTTGATTGTGTGCTCTAAACGGTTTTGAACAGCCCCTAAAGATGCACGAGTTTTAGATACGTGGTTTAATGCAGAATCAATGATAGAGATTGAGTTATCTGCAGCTGTTTGTGTTGTAATGTTAATACCTCCACCGATTTCACCTGGTGATGAAATAGATGTTACAGAAGCTGCAGTGTCCTGAACATTTACACCTAATGCATTTGCAGTCATTGTACCAACTGCTAAGTTAATAGATTGGCCAGAGTTTGCACCGATATGGAATACTTTACCATTAGCATTAGTTGCATTTCCGCCTGTAACAGTATCTGTACGTGAACCTTTAAATGTACCATCTAATAATTTTTGTGTATTGAATTCTGTGTTGTCAGCAATACGTGTAATTTCGTCAGATAGTGATTTAATTTCAAGTTGTAGTGCTTCACGGTCAGATTCTACGTTTGTATCATTCGCAGATTGTACTGCTAGTTCACGCATACGTTGTAGAATAGAGTGTGTTTCGTTTAATGCACCCTCAGCAGTTTGGATTAATGATACTGAGTCTTGAGCGTTTTTAGTTGCCATGTCAAGACCACGGATTTGTCCACGCATTTTTTCAGAGATTGCTAAACCAGCAGCATCGTCACCAGCGCGGTTGATTTTGTAACCAGAAGATAATTTCTCAAGGTTTTTAGAAGCTTGAGTGTTGTTGAATGCTAGGTTACGGTGTGTGTTTAAAGCTGAAATGTTGTGTTGAATTCTCATTTGGAATTCCTCCTTGAATGTTTGTTTTGTTATTCCACATCCGTGTGGAATTTCGGATTAGGTAGTATGTATGTACTTCCTGCCCCTTACAATCTATATATCGTATTTAGTTGGAAATGTTTAATAGTATTTCGAAAGTTTTTTATTTTTTTATGTAATAGATTCCAAATTATTTTTTCTTCAGCTGCTCTAAGAAACTTGATGAGGTAGAAAGAGCTTCTCTATTTTGTGCTTGAATGGCTTCAAAAACTTCGGATCGATGTACTTTCACTGTTTTTGGTGCAACAATGCCGATTTTAATTTGCTCGCCATCCACTGCTAATATTTTAATTTCAATTTGGTCGCCTATCATAATAGATTCATCTTTTTTACGTGAGAGCACTAGCATTATTTCGCACTTCCTTCCAATGTTTGCATTGGGTAGCGTAGTGGATAGGATTTATTATCTTGCAGGACAATTTGTTTACCACATTTTTTATCCATGTTAACGATTATAGGTGCCAGCAAATTAATCGTTGATTCTTGGAATGTTTCCTTCATTGTTACGATAGAGTATGTAAGTACATTCTCTTCCTTCTCAATTTGTAGCTGCTCACGATCATCTTCGCTTATATCAAAGCTGTAATCTTTTTTGAAGACGAACGGATAGGCAACTACAAAACCAATTTCTGTGTGCTCAACTGATTGTAATATTGCTAAAGGAAGATCAGCATCTATAGGTAGTATGACAAATTTTTTTTCATTCTCTAATCCTAATAGTCCCTGTTCAAACGTAAGGATGTCTTGTTCAGATATTTCGACTTCCCCTAAAAATTTAGTAGCAATTTTCATTCTTTTATACGCTCCTTTAAATGACGACATCGATGTTAACATCTGGTCTTTGTACCATTGTACCAGTTACTTTACCTGGCGTGTATTCGTGTATTGGTTTGTTCACCTTTGCGTCAATAATTGGTTCTCTACGCTGGATATTAACGTCCGTTGTCCCAGGCGTATAGTCGATTTTGACTGATCCTACAGATGGGACAAACTTAATATTAAATTGCGCTTGGTGAGGACCGTGGTTTTGTTTTGCAATACCCTGAATTGTAGCACGACCATGCCCTTTACCGGAATTATCCATCATCTGGCGCCCTTCTCTTGCTCTTCGCGCCATCCCCCTTAGAACCTCTTGTTTACCTTGTTCTGCGTAATTCGCGCTTGATTCAAAGGGACCAATTAAACCTAAATCACGTCTGGCTTGAGAAGAATCGATTTTTAGTACACTGCGAGTTGTATTTATTTCGAGAATGGCTGCGGGTTGTTTAATATGCTGTGTTGCGTTTGGTTGTTTAATATACTGTTGTGGCTTAGATATATTCAGGTCTATTTTCGCATCGGTTGTATGAATTTGAATTTGCGGGAGTCTCATGTAAAACATCTCCTTTCAAGAAAAGCGTCTGAACAAAATGTCCAAACGCTTCTTTTAATCTTATTCGTTAAAATCTCTCAAATCTGACTCAAATTTAAATAGGCAAGACTATTTTATCTAATAAAATCTACTAATGTTTGTTGAATAATTTGTGCACCTACAGATAATGCAGCCTGATGAATGGAATTTTGAGTGATCATTTCTGTAATTGCTTTTGCGTAATCAACATCTTCATTATCGGACATTTGCTTTGTTACACCGATTTCACGAATAGAAAGACGATTCTCCATTAATTCTACACGGTTTTGACGTGCCCCGACATCAGCCTGAGCCTCGAGAATTTTATTATGGATTGCAGTAATATCATCTCCAGTGCTTTGTTCCGCTACTCCTCCAAGCGCATTACCGATTTCTTCACCAGTAGCTGGACCACCAGGACGTTCAGGATCTAAAAGATCTGAAATTTTCCCCATCATATCATCAATATTTTGAAATAGTTCAGCTCCAGGAGTATTCACTTTCATTTGAATACTATCATATACTTCAATTTCTACATCACCATTAGGCGCATTTATATCTGAATTTATAATTTTAATACCATCAGCATTTGGCGGTGTAGCTTCAACAAATAATGGCTTACTAGTGTTCGTACCACTAAAAATATAACGATCAGCAATTTTTGTATTTCCGATATCCTGAATTTGCTGACGAATTTGATCAATTTCAGTTTTAATCTTCGCACGTTCTTCTGGAGTATTCGTATCATTAGCTGCTTGAATAACAAGCTCACGAACACGCTTCATTTGTTCGCTAACTTGATTTAGCGATTCGTCAGTTGTATCGATCCAGTTATTAACCTCATTCATATTACGTGTATATTGTTCTACTTGACCTAAATCTCGGCGATAGCCCATGCCTTTTACTGCAATAACTGGGTCATCAGAAGGACGAGTAATCTTTGTACCTGAAGTGATTTGGTCTTGTAGCTTGGACATTTTACCGTAGCTATTATTTAAGTTTAAAAGCATGTTATTCGATAACATGGATTGTGTTACGCGCATATTTTTTAAAAGCCCCTTTCTATCGTAATGCTAGAGTATTTTTTATAGTCCTACACGGCCCATGCCGTTAATGATTTTGTCTAATGTTTCATCGACAACTGTAATCATACGTGCGTTGGCATTATATGCTTGTTGGAACGTAATCATATTTGTCATTTCCTCATCAAGGGATACTGAACTTACTGAGGCACGATTACCAGAAAGTGTTACTAATAAAGTTTCAGAAGTTTTGTTTAAGCGATAAGCTTCTTCACCGTCAGTACCTAATTTACCAATCATTCCTTGATAATACGAGTTGAATGTTGCACCATTTAAACTAGCTTGTCCTTTTGATTGAATATTAGCAAGTTCAAGTGCCCATTTACCATTTCCTTCTTCATTCGGTCCAGAAGAAGCAGCTAATTTAGAAGGATCATTTAAAAAATCATCATTTACCCTAATATTACCAGCCGTTATCGGTGATCCGTCTTCCGTAGTAAAGAAATCTATATCATTTTTATCACCTGATAAATCATAACCTTTCTTATGCATTTCATTGAAGGCTTCAGCAAATTCAGCTGCAAGTTTATCAAGGCTTGCTAGTGTTTCAATGTAATAACCTTTAGACTCACCTGCACTATCATAACCGTATGAATCAATTAGTGATAATAGTTTCCCTTTACCTGGCTCTAAATCGTCATATGCAATTGATTCTGTCGAGCCTAGCCCACTTACTTGAATAGATGAGAACATATTGGACAAGTTCGTGCCATCAATTTGCTTTGAGCCACTTGGATTAGCGACAGTACCATTTACTTCGAAAGTAGCATAATCTTTACCATTCACTAGCTCAATTTCTTTATCTGTGCCATATGGTTTGAACACAACTGTCAGGCTTCCTTCTGCCACAGCACTAGCATTTCCGCCAGATTCGACACGTTTAATGGATACAGGTATGTAATTGTTTAATTCATCGATTAAAACATCACGTTCATCGTATAAATCGTTCGGTACATGACCATTCGGCTCTACTTCCTGAACTTGTTTATTGATGGCAGCAATTTGCTTTAAGAGTGAGTTGATACGATTAGTCGCTACATTAACTTCGTTCCCTAAATTACCTTGAATTGTTTTTAGCTGCTTGTCCATATATCTAAAGGATTCAGCTAGGTGCTCAGCACGTTGCATTGCTACTTTACGAGATGCTGTATTTTCTGGGTTTGTACTGACATCTTGAAGCCCTTTCCAGAACTGTTCTAATGCTGCGTTAAGACCATATTGAGATGGTTCGTCCATTATATCTTCCATTTGAGAAATTGCATTTGAACGTGATTCCCAATAGCCTAGCTTGTTTGTTTCTTGACGGAATTGACGATCAACAAATTCATCGCGAATACGTTGAATCGATCCTGCTTGAACCCCAGTTCCGAGATGCCCTGGATAGTTAGGTTGATTTAAGCCTGCAGCTGGGAAACCTGCCGTTGCTTCCATATTTACTCGTTGACGAGAATAACCTAATGTATTTGCATTGGAAATATTATGTCCAGTTGTATATAAAGCTGTTTGTTGTGTAAATAAACCACGTTTACTAGCTTCTAAGCCCATAAATGTTGAGCGCATTTTTTTTCCTCCCTTTTTTAACGTTTATAATTTCAAGCATAATTTCTTGCATGGGCGCAAGAAACTATGCTTGCGAATCGAAATATGATTTTTTGGCCATTGTATTTGTGCCGCGCACCTCACTGCCAGAGTAGTTCATTTGCTCGGTCTGAGGTTGTAGTGCACCTAATGTGAGATTGACAAATTGTAGTGATTGGAACACTAGTTTTTGATTTAAATCGTTTTGTTTTTTTAAGTCATTGATGATTTGCATTAATCGATTGCGAACTGCTGATAGTGCTTCTTTTTCAGACTGTTGTTCAGCAGCCTCGATGACATCAGCGACAGTCATTTTGTCAGTTGAAGCAAATCCTTTTGCTCCAAGGTATTCCGTTACCTGTTTCTGACGCTGTTGCTCGAGCTTATCGATGGCCGCTACATGTGCCTGCTCATCCTTGAGCATTTTGTCCAGTGCTTCGATATCGCCAGCTGTGATGATTTCAGTTTTTTTATTGGCTAGTTCAAGTAAGCTTTTATGCATTCTTTCTAGCTTTGTTAGTGTAGAACAAATTGCTTCTACAGACATATTGCTAAGCACCCTCTCTGATATTCCTTAGAAACGATAATATTTCAGCATATCTTCTGCAACTTTGCGAGCGTCGACTTTGTATTCTCCAGAATCAATATCTTCTTTTAATTGTTGTACGCGTTCTGCACGCTCTGTGCTATATGTTGAAACTCCTTGCATCTCCTGTGCAGCCTTTGAAATTTCGATTTTATCGGCGAAAGATGCCTTGTTTGTGCCTGATTTTACATTGTGCACCTTATTTTTATAGGCGTTTACTGCATTAATGCCATAAGTTGTAATTTTCATTTTTTAACCCCCATCCTAAAAAGCTTATCTTCCTATTATTTCGGATTGTCTCACATAATGTTAAGTTTCTAAACATAAAAAAGTGTGCTAATTTTGTTTAAAATTAACACACTTTATGCCTTTAACGTTTTCGATCTGCGTGATATGTCACACGATCACGTTCTGCCACACTTTCGCGGAACTCCTTCGCCGCTTCGAATGTGCGCAGCTCCGACTTCAATTCATCCTGACATTTTGTACAAAGCTTGCCTGTTGTCGTTAGGTGACCACAGTTATCACATGGATACCCAAGATTAGGGAACATCGCAGTCTGTAAGCGCCCCTTGCGTACCCATTTATACAATAACTCCTCTTCAGCTCCAGTTGCTTCAACAATACGTTCTACTGTCGCAGCACGGTTTTCACGTTTACGTAAAAAGCGATAAACGATTTGATATAAGTCCTCTTCAGATTGAGCACATTTATGACATACTTCTCTGACCCCTGTATAATTAAAAAACTCATTACATTTTGGACAATTACGAACCTCTGCCATCTGTTTTTCCTCCTCTTGGCATAACTAACAACACTATACGAATCTTATATACTCATAATCTATTATACACAATGCATTAGCATTTTCATCCATTAATTAGCGTAAAGCATCGAACATTTCGGGCACCTGCATTTAATAAAATCTCGCTGGCGTGCCGCAAAGTAGTTCCTGTAGTTTTTATATCGTCAAAAAGAAGATATTCTTTATGCTCTACATGCGCACCAGTCATCAGACGAAAAAGAGGAGCTACTTGTATTCGCTGTTCTCTATTTTTAGAACTTTGCGTTTCTGTAGTCGTCTTTTCTAAAAGTTGCGTAAAGGGAATATCGGCAGCCTTTAATAGCTCCTCCATATGTGAGAAGGTACGTTCCTTTTGCTTAAGGGGATGCATTGGAATCAATATAATGGTTGCTTTTTCATTTTTGAATCGTGCATGTAGCTCCTGCCGAAATACTTTGGCAAGGGCGACATCCTGAAGAAATTTATATTGATGCAAATAATCCTTCATAGCGTCGTTATATTGGTAAAGTGCAGTTGCAGCCGGGGAATGTTCAAATCGAGCCGAACACTTATCACAGATGGTTGACTGAAATTGTTTTGTTAAAAGTATTTTCCATGAAATTGCTGATTGCAAAGGACGTGAGCATAATAAGCAACGTGTTTCAATTTTATTCATTGCGGAAATCCTTTCTTATTGTAATAAAGGATTTTTATACGCGCATCATCCATTTCAACTGTTATGCCATGATGAAAAAATACAACGTCTCCATCTGCAAAATTAGCATTCCGCCCAACTCGCCCTGCAATTTGTATAAGTGCACTGGAAGTAAAAATTGTCGATTCTGCCCCTATAACAGCAACCTGCACATTCTTTATCGTAATCCCTCTTTCTAAAATGGTTGTTGTGAGTAAACCAGGAACTTCTTCATGACGTAGTTTAAGCACTTTTTCTTTACGATCAGGATCTTCAGCATGAACCGCCATAATGCTTGCATCTAATAGCTGAAAAAGAGGCGTTGCTATTTTCATTAATTCTACTTTCGGGAAAAATAATAGAAAGGGCTCTTTTTGTGCAAGACGCTCCTCCGTCCATTGTTTCAGCTTTCGTGGAATTTTTCCTCGTTTTAAGCTTTTTTCATAGCTCCATAAAGAAATAAATCGTGGAACTGGTAATGGACAATTATGATAGCGCTTCGGGATAAATGAATAGCTTTTACTTTGATACTGGGTCAGTAATTTTTGCGAAGGTGTTGCTGTGACAAATAATATCGGTGCGTTCTCTGTTTTTGCTTTTTGCACGGCTCTTTGTAAGGTTTCGTCAAATGTATACGGAAATGCATCAGCCTCATCAACAATCATGACATCAAAGGCTCGTTCAAAACGATAAAGCTGATGAGTTGTAGCCAACACAAGCTGTCCATAGCCCCCCTGCTTTGGTGATCCACCATATAAAGCATGGATAATCGATTGCGGGAAGACTTTTTGAAAGCGTGGATATAACTCTAGCACTACGTCTGTACGAGGCGTAGCAATGCATACCCGTAAGCCTTGCTCTAAAGCATAATGAACAGTTAGGAAAAGTAGCTCTGTTTTTCCTGCCCCACACACTGCATGCGTAAGGTGGGAACGTTTTACTTTAACACTTTCTAACATTTCATTTGCTGCCTGCTGTTGAAGCACTGTAAATTGACCTGCCCATTTAAGTGAATGCTTCCTTGTTCTAATTGTGCGTGGGCCAATCCAGATTATCAATTGCGTGCAGCTACTCACTCTGCCCATATTCAGACAATGTCTACAATAAATACATTGTTGCTGGCACTTTGAACAATCAAACGTTGTAAATTGCTGTGGATCATCATTATGACAACGATTGCATTCTAGATGAGGCACTTTTTGAATTCCTTCTATTATATGGAAGTATTTATGGTGGATCGATTTCTCGATATCTTCCTTTGAAAATGGGGTATGCTCCTTTAACCAAATACGACCTTCATGAAAGTCTCGTAATGCTGGTGGCAACAACCAACCTTTGTATTTCATTGCTTTGCTCCTTCCTGTGATTTTTTTATTGGTGATGTTTGTATGTTTATCGGCGATGTTCATGGGCTTACCAGCGACTCTCTTACTTCTTCCGGCGATACAAAATAAAAAAACAGCCCCTACAAATTTGCTGTAGAGACTGTCTTACCTAAGTTTATTTTTTTGTCCAGCCTAGTCCCATTGAGCCTTCACCTAAGTGTGTGCCGATAACGGGACCGAAATAGCTCAATTTAAAGTTAACGTTCGGGTAGGTTGCTGCTAGTTGTGCTAGCCATTCTTCTGCTTCAGCCTGGCAATTGGCGTGGATCACAACCGCATCCATCGCTTCATATTTTTTAGCATCCTCAGCCAGTAGCTCCTCCGCACGCTTTAATGCTTTTTTACGCGTACGAATTTTTTCAAAAGGTACAATGACCTTGTCCACAAAATGAAGTACAGGCTTTACTTGTAATAAGCCGCCAATTAATGCTGCTGCTGAAGACAAACGTCCCCCACGCTGTAAGTGCGCTAAGTCATCTACAATGAAGTAAGCACGAATAGACTGCTGCATGTCCGCCAATGTAGCGAATATTTCTTTTGCAGAAAAGCCCTGAGCCGCCATTTCAGCTGCTCGTATAGCATAAAAACCCTGTACCGCACAGGATATTTCACTATCAAAAGCGTACACATCAACGCCTTCCACCATTTCGCCTGCTTGAACGGCGCCTTGATATGTTCCACTGATTCCACTTGATAAATGAATAGAAATTACTTCATCATGCTCTTTTGCCAGCTCTTCAAAGAGAGAGACAAATTCTCCGATTGGGGGCTGCGTTGTTTTTGGAAATTCTTTTGCCCCGCGTACTTTATCATAAAATTCAGATGCCGTGATATCTACTTCTTCTGCAAATAATTGCCCTGAGATATTTACACTTAACGGAATCATATGAATGTT
Source organism: Lysinibacillus sp. FJAT-14222 (assembly GCF_001278875.1). NCBI lineage: Bacteria > Bacillati > Bacillota > Bacilli > Caryophanales > Bacillaceae > Lysinibacillus > Lysinibacillus sp. FJAT-14222. Next base: position 154,473 of record NZ_LIYL01000050.1, read on the forward strand.
TAAGCGTGCTCGTTCTTCAGCCGTAATATATGCAGTACTATCTGTTACGATTGCTGTCCTCATCCATGTCCACTCTCCTATTCTACATAGTTTACATTCAATTGCGCCTCGGCGCAATTGTTGCTGTCGCTTCGCTTTCGCACAGATAAAAAATGTTGTCCGGAGGCTTTAGGCCAACACGACGTTGGTCACTCAGTCATTGCCACAGGACGTGGCGTTCTTAGACTGAGTTCCTCTATTTCAGTAGGTACCTACTGAATGAAGATAAAAAATAATGAATGTGAAATGAATTACGACATTGCGTAATTTCGTCCGAATTTCGAATAGGAGTAAGTACAATTCACTCTTTCATCATTCCAGACTTCTGCTAGATTGTTCAACTTCTTGTCCAGTTTCTCTAGCATTCATTTCACATTCATTTTCTATGTATAATCAATTTCGCCTTGGCGTAATTGTTGCTGTCGCTTCGCTTTCGCACAGATAAACAATGCGTCCGGATTTTGAATTGTGCCCGCACAATTCATTCCTTTCAAAATCCGTGACATCCGCCGGAGGCATTATCTTCATTCAGTAGGTGTTTGGACACCCACTGAAAAGGAACCTCATCCGCATTCATCTTACCACCTTCAGAGGTGGGAGTCTTCTGTAGCTGACGTTTCACTTTCGCTACAAAAAACATCTGTAGCTGACGTTTCACTTTCGCTACAAAAAAACATCTGTAGCTGACGCTTTGCTTTCGCTACAAAAAACATCTGTAGCTGACGCTTTGCTTTCGCTACAAAAAACATCTGCTGAATGAAGATAACCTCTTGGCGAAGCTGTGTGAATCCCCTAGAGGTTTATTCAAAATTCCTTATTTTTATTGGCCAGTGCTTGATTTAGAGTCATCTCCAATATAATAGACGCTCGTTACTTTCCAGCTTCCATCCTCTTTTACAAAGACAGTTACTTGACGCCCCGCACTTTCATGTTCGATGTTTGTTTCAACCTGCAGAGCGTGCATTGTCATATTGGCAAAGACCTCCGCTTCTTCGTTCTTATACTTCGCAATGGTTACATTTTCTACTTCACGTTTACTATCAAATTGGTCGAATACCTCGGCTGCATAAGTCTTCTCTTCATCATACTTAAAGCCTCTTGGATTCTTCGATATTGATTGCATATAACGATTGATATCTTCTGCATTTAACGCAGCAATATACTCATCGAAAGACGCTAAAATGGCTTTTTCTTCTGCTGCTGGTACATTCGTAGCTTTTTCTACATTACCGCCAACCATTTCAAAACCAACAGTTCCATCTTCAATCACTTTTGCACGATCTTCCGTACTTATCTCATCTTTTTTATTACTACAGGCAGTTAACACTAATAAGGTAAGAACTGCTAGAATACTTTTCTTTAACATCAAAAAACCTCCCGCGCATATTGTAGCATATAAATCCCGTCGTATGAATTTTGTTGTACATTTTCAATATTTAGGTGCTACATCTTTCTTAAGACGTCCATGTTTTTAAAATGTTGCACAACTTAAATTGCTACACTTTTAACAAAGATCCGTTACCCATAGGAGTGCTCCATTTTTGTGACTCATCACCATATCGTGTAGTTGATTTCCGTTCCGACTGGGCGTGTCCGATGAGACGCTTCACTTTTGTGATGATCCATTTTTATCTAACGAGGGTTGTTCTTTCCAGAGGTGTTCAGCCATAAAAAAACTGCTTTAAAAACTACTAATAATATAGTAGCCTTTAAAAACAGCTCTTAATTCAATGCTATGCAATTATCGTACTTCAACCCAGCCATTTTTGATGGCTGTAACAACAGCTTGTGTACGGTCGTTTACATTCATTTTTTGTAAAATGCTTGAAACGTGGTTTTTAACTGTTTTTTCAGAAATAAACAGTGTCTCGCCAATCGTACGGTTAGATTGACCGTCTGTTAATAATTGTAATACTTCACATTCACGCTTTGTTAATAAATGGAACGGGCGACGAATTTCTGTTTGATGGAAGTTTCCTTTATTTTCATGCTCAGATAGACGACGGAATTCTGCTACTAGATTTTTAGTTACTTTAGGATGTAGATAAGATCCACCATTCGCGACTACTTTAATGGCTTCAACAATTTCGTCAGCATCCATCTCTTTTAGCATATAGCCAAGTGATCCAGATTTTAGCGCATGTGTTACATATGTTTCATCATCATGAATGGATAGCATAATAACCTTTGCGTCTGGGAATTCACTAATTAGCTCTGCCGTAGCCTCTACTCCATTTTTACCCGGCATATTAATATCCATTAGTACAACATCTGGTTGATTTTCAGCATATAAAGTAACCACATCTGTACCATCATCACCTTCTGCTACTACATCGAACGTATCTTCAAAATCTAAAATACGTTTTACTCCTTCGCGGAATAGCTGGTGATCGTCTACAATAATAATCTTCGTCATTTGTCTTTACCCCCTAAATTTCTGCAACAATTGCTTCACTCTACTTCTAACGGAATTTTAAATAAAACCGTCGTACCTCGATTTATCTCACTAGTAATGGAGATTGTACCATCCAAAATTTCGATACGTTCTTTCATTCCTAAAATCCCAAAGGAATGATCTTTAACTACCTGTGGATCGAAACCTTTGCCATCATCCTTTACAACGATATTTACGGCATTGTTCAACCACTCAAGTTTCACCCAAATATCCTTACAATTCCCGTGCTTCATGGCATTTGTTACACACTCCTGCACTAGTCGGAAAATAGATACTTCATAGTTTGAAGGTATACGCTTTTCGGTACTTCTCGATTGGAAATGAACTTCAACACCAGGGTTATATTCAGTCACTGTCGATAAGTACTTTTTTAATGTCGGAACGATTCCCAAATCATCAAGTGCCATTGGTCTTAAATCATAGATAATACGTCGCACCTCTGATAATGCATTACGCACCGTTTTCTTTAAATCAGCAATTTCAGCCAAAGCATATTCAATGCCCTTCTCACGATACGTTCTATCTATTAAATCAGTGCGCATTAGTACATTTGCCAGCATCTGAGCAGGTCCATCATGAATTTCCCTAGATAAACGTTTCCGCTCTTCTTCTTGTGCTGCGATAATTCGTATACCAAAATCTTGTTTCATTTTTGCTTGTTCTAGTGCTAAACCAACATTTCTTAAATCTGAAGTTAAGTAATTCAAAACGACATTTACTTGATTGACAATATGATCTGCACGTTCAATCGTATCGAGCAATCCTCTTAATCTTCTCTCTAGATCATCTCTTTTATCACGTAGCTGCTTTTCTTGTGTTCTAATAACGGAGAGCTTCACTTGAAAATCATGTGCAGTTTCATATGCTTCTCTGACTTGTTCTTCGGTATAATTATCAAAAGCTTTACTTACTAACACAAGTCTTTGTTTAGCAAGCTGTGTACTTTTTTCTAAAGCATCGCCTTCATCAATAACAATTGAAACTTGTTTTCGAACAATTTCTAGCTCATTTTGCATATCTTCGAAGTTTCTTCTGCTTTGTTCACTTATAATAAAGATATCATCCTTTGAGCTCATGATTGTATCTAACATTCGATTAAATATGTCATCAAGCGACTTTAAATCGAAGGTATCATTTGAAAACATAGTGTACTCCCCAGTCTAATGTCTTATGATTACTTACCATTTTAATAGACCAATTTCATATATTCCATAGTCTACACCTATTATAGCATCACCCTGCTAAAAATTAATGCTTTTTCTTAATGAAAATTATAGAATAGAACTCTACTTTAAAGGAGATTGATACCGATGAGAGAAAACTATTTAACAGTAAAAGGATACGGAGAAAGCGAAATTGTTATTTCTAAATCTCGTTTTCTCACTTATATAGAACGTGCAGAAACGGAAGAGGATGCAATTTCTTTTATTGAACGCATAAAAAAAATGCATCATAACGCGACGCACAATTGCTCAGCCTATATTATTGGAGAGCATGATCATATTCAAAAAGCAAACGATGACGGGGAACCTAGTGGCACAGCAGGCGTCCCTATGTTAGAAGTCTTAAAGAAACAAGGCTTAAAGGATACGGTCGTTGTCGTCACACGCTACTTTGGTGGCATTAAGCTTGGCGGTGGCGGTCTTATTCGTGCATACGGAAAAGCGACAACTGAAGGTTTACTTGCTGCACAAGTAGTTGAACGCAAGCTTCATCATTTTATGAAAATAGCCGTTGATTACACATGGCTTGGCAAAGTTGAAAATGAAATTCGAGGTTCTTCGTATACATTAGAAGAAATTCGCTACTTGGAAGGCGTCGAAATCATTGTATCTGTGCTAAAAGAGGAAGAAGAACAGTTCCAAAATTGGGTAACCGAAATGACAAACGGACAAGCAAACATTACATTTGAGGATGCGCAATTTATCGAATTTGTTGTGAAATAAATAGTTTTAATTGTCGAAACTAAATATGCATAGTATAATTTTAATGTTAAATACTATTTTATCAACAGCATATTACTACTTGTATTTGAATAAAATTCAGTTTAATCGTATTATTATCCCCATAACTTAGAGGAGAATATAAATGAAAAATAAAGCTACTAATAAGTACAAAAAGAGGTCTTCTAAAGCTTCCTTAATTATAAAAATTTCCCTACTTCTCATTGCTAGTTTGGCAATTTGTGTAACTGCTTATGGTGTTTATCTTACTAAACAAGTAGAACATGCAGCAAACTCAGCACATGAAGAATTAGAAGGCCGAGACATTTCTACACTTCGCGACAATAAAGTAGAGCCGATAAAAGATAATGTATCTATCTTATTTGTCGGTGTTGATGATAGTGATGATCGTGGGCAAGGTTCGGATCATTCGCGTTCCGATGCACTGGTTTTAGCTACATTAAATAATAAAACGCATACAATTAAAATGCTAAGCATTCCTCGTGATTCATACGTTTATATTCCTAAAGTAGAATATAAAGATAAAATTACCCATGCACATGCTTTAGGTGGCACACTGGCAACAATCGACACAGTTGAAGAATTATTAGATATCCCAATTGACTATTATGTACGCATGAACTTCAATGCTTTTATTGACGTGGTTGATGCATTAGGTGGCATTGAAGCTGAAGTACCTTATGCTTTACATGAGTTAGACGAATTCGACAAGTTTACAATCAATTTGGAGCCAGGTTTACAGCATTTAAACGGTAGTCAAGCACTTGCACTCGCAAGAACACGTAAACAAGATAATGATATTGAGCGTGGTAAGCGTCAACAAGAAATTCTTACAGCTATTATCAATAAAGCTGCTTCTGTTAGTTCTATAACAAAATACGATGATGTAATTAAGGCACTTGGTGATAATATGAAGACGGATATGACATTTACTGAAATGAAATCCTTCTTGTCTTATTTAACAAAAGGTGTACCACGCATTGACACTTTAACATTAGATGGCACAGATGATATGTCTACTGGTATATATTATTATCAATTAAATCAAGAGTCTGTTAATGAAGTAGAAGAAATTTTGAAAAACCACCTTGACTTATTAGATGAAACTTCATCAAGCCTCACAAATAACAATACTGACAGCGCTGCAAGTGAAGAATCTTCGGTGAGTGAACCAGCCCAATAAATCTTATAGCCTTTCCACTTCAATTCGTGGAAAGGCTTTTTTTATGGAATCATATCGAAAGTTGCTTTCGCTATATAATTTATATGAATCCGCGGGTATTCCTCTTCCTTCCGCGGGTATTCGCTTCTCTTCCGCGGGTATTTGCTTCTCTTCCGCGGGTATTCGCTTCTCTTCCGCGGGTATTCACTTCTCTTCCGCGGGTATTCGCTTCCTTTCCGCGGGTATTCTTCTCTTCCGCGGGTATTCGCTTCCTTTTCGCGGGTATTCGCTTCTCTTCCGCGGGTATTCTTCTCTTCCGCGGCTATTCGCTTCTCTTCCGCGGGTATTCGCTTCTCTTCCGCGGGTATTCGCTTCTCTTCCGCGGGTATTCAAATTCTCTTCCGTGGGTATTTGCTTTTCTTCCGCGGGTATTCACTTCTCTTCCGCGGGTATTCACTTCTCTTCCGCGGGTATTGGCTTCTCTTCCGCGGGTATTTGCTTCTCTTCCGCGGGTATTGGCTTCTCTTCCGCGGGTATTCTTCTCTTCCGCGAGTATTCGCTTCCTTTTCGCGGGTATTCGCTTCCCTTCCGCGGGTATTCGCTTCCCTTCCGCGGGTATTCTTCTCTTCCGCGGGTATTCCTCTTCCTTCCGCGAGTATTCGCTTCTCTTCCGCGGGTATTCGCTTCTCTTCCGCGGGTATTCGCTTCTCTTCCGCGGGTATTCGCTTCTCTTCCGCGGGTATTCGCTTCTCTTCCGCGGGTATTCGCCTCTCTTCCGCGGGTATTTGCTTCCTCCGCGGGTATTCACTTCTCTTCCGCGGGTATTCGCTTCCTCCGCGGGTATTCACTTCTCTTCCGCGGGTATTCACTTCCCTTCCGCGGGTATTCTCTTTCCTTCCGCGGGTATTTGCTTCCCTTCCGCGGGTATTTGCTTCCCTTCCGCGGGTATTTGCTTCCCTTTCGCGGGTATTCGCTTCTCTTCCGCGGGTATTCGCTTCTATTCCACGGATATTCACTTCTCTTCCGCGGGTATTCGCTTCTCTTCCGCGGGTATTCAAATTCTCTTCCGTGGGTATTCAAATTCTCTTCCGTGGGTATTCGCTTCCCTTCCGCGGGTATTCACTTCTCTTCCGCGGGTATTCGCTTCCCTTCCGCGGGTATTCCTTCAAAGTCGTTCTAAAAGCGTCGACAAAAAAGCAATCACACAAAAATGTATGATTGCTTTCGCATTATTATTTACTTGAATATCCGAACAAAATTCAATAACGGCTTGTAGTTTTTACCAGCGAGTCCGATAATTTCAACAAAAATTTCAATGGCAGTTAATATGACAGCTACGAGTAAAATCGCACCCCATACTTTTGCCATAGAGAAAATGATCGCTGCTATTCCAAACATCATTGCAATCGCATAAATAATGAGTACTGTTTGACGATGTGTGAAGCCCATATCCAGTAAACGGTGATGTAAGTGTGATTTATCTGGATCAGACCATTTTTTCTTCATGCGTACACGACGAACAATCGCAAAGAATGTATCAGAAATTGGCACACCTAATATAATAACTGGGATAATTAATGCCACGAACGTAATATTTTTAAATCCAAGCAATGCGAGCACTGATATCATAAAGCCAAGGAATAAGGCTCCTGTATCTCCCATAAAGATTTTCGCTGGGTGGAAATTGTAAAATAAAAATCCAAATGTCGCTGCTGCTAAAATGGATGCGATTGCTAAAACGAACATATTGCTCAGAATAAATGCCATGACTGCTAAAGTAATAAGGGCAATCGTTGAAACACCGGCAGCGAGACCATCTAAGCCATCGATTAAATTAATGGCATTTGTAATACCAACAATCCAAAGAATTGTTAAAGGGATACTTAGTAATCCAAAATTTAATTCACCTACAAATGGTAAATTAACCATTTCAATTTGAATGCCACCTACAAAGATAACGATAAGTGCCGCAGCAAGCTGACCAACCAATTTTGCCTTTGCGGAAATTTCACGCATATCATCTATGACACCTGTTGCTACGATAATACAAGCACCAATTATAATTGATAGTAAAAACTCACTACCATTTTCATTGTGTATCAAAATTGGATAAAATATAGCCACAGCTATTAAAAACGCAAGGAAAATCGCCAATCCGCCAAGTCTTGGCATAATTCGTGCATGTACTTTTCGATAGTTTGGTGCATCTACAGCACCTATTCTGAACGCTAATCGTTTAACTAGTGGAGTTAACAATATGGAAGCAACGAATGCTGCTATTAAAGACACATAAAGCATGTCTCTCCTCCTCATAAAATAATCTTCATTGGAATCCAAATTGATTATAGCATGAACAAGCATTGAAATATACTTTTTCTAAACATTTTCCACCATTTCACAAATATTTCTCACCTTTTCCTATTGATAGAATGCTATAGGGTCAAATGTAGTCACCATTCGTAAAATTTGATAGAATAATGTAGTGTCTAGCATTTAGACAACTTTAAAGGAGCGTATATTACATGTTCTCAATTTTCAAAAGTAATAAAGAGCAAACGAGTGCTCGTCAATTGAAACGCTACTATAAAATAGTAGAACAAATTAATAATCTTGAAGAAAAATATGTCAATAAGTCAGATGCGGAATTACGAGAAATGACTTTTATTTTCAAAGATCGCTTACAACAAGATGAGTCTATTGCATCCATCATCCCAGACGCATTTGCTGTTGTACGCGAAGCCTCAAAACGTGTATTAGGAATGCGTCATTTTGATGTACAGCTTATTGGTGGTCTTGTTTTAACTGAAGGCAATATCGCTGAAATGCCTACAGGTGAAGGTAAAACGCTTGTTGCTTCCCTTCCCTCATATGTACGTGCATTAGAAGGCAAAGGTGTCCATGTTATTACTGTCAATGATTACCTAGCTAAACGTGACTATGAGCTCGTTGGACAGATTCATCGTTTCCTTGGCTTAACAGTTGGTTTAAATTTACCAATGATGGAGGCAGACGAGAAAAAGGAAGCCTATAATGCAGATATTACATATGGTGTTGGGACTGAATTCGGTTTCGATTACTTGCGTGATAATATGGCATACAGCTTAGCTGATAAAGTACAGCGTCCTTATCACTTCGCCATTATTGATGAAGTAGATAGTGTACTAATCGATGAGGCAAAAACACCACTGATTATCGCTGGTAAAATGCCATCTAACGATGAATTACATCGCATCTCATCTATGTTAGCTAAACGCTTCAAAGTAGATGAAGATTATGATTTTGATGATGAAACAAAAGCTACTTCCCTAACAGATAAAGGTATTGAAAAAGTTGAGGCTGCATTCAATATAGATAATCTGTATGACTTAGAGCACCAATCACTTTTCCATTATGTTATCCAAGCTGTTCGTGCTCATGTCATGTTTGAACGTGATGTTGATTACATCGTAAAGGATGACAAAATCGAGCTTGTTGATATGTTCACAGGTCGTATTTTAGAAGGTCGTTCACTATCAAATGGCTTACATCAAGCGATTGAAGCAAAAGAAAATGTAACGATTACCGACGAAAATAAAGCACAGGCACAAATTACAATTCAGAACTATTTCCGTATGTATCCGAAGCTTTCTGGGATGACGGGTACTGCGAAAACACAGGAAAAAGAAATTCGAGAAGTGTACGGCATGGAAGTTATTCAAATTCCAACCAATCGTCCACGTCAACGTGTCGATCAGCCCGATATTATTTTTAACAAACAAGAAGATAAATATAAGTATGTAGCAGCTGAAACTAAACGTCGTCACGAAAAGGGACAACCTGTCTTAGTTGGGACAACGTCCATACTGCAATCTGAAACAGTTGCCGATTGCTTGAAAAAAGAAGGCTTAAAATTCCAATTGCTAAACGCTAAAACAGTGGAACAAGAGGTTGAGCTTATTTCTCAAGCAGGTCAAAAAGGTCGTATTACGGTAGCTACCAATATGGCTGGTCGTGGTACAGATATCGTATTAGGCGAAGAAGTTCATGCACTTGGAGGTCTATATGTCATCGGTACCGAAAAGCATGAAAGCCGCCGTGTAGATAATCAGCTTCGTGGTCGTTCAGGCCGTCAAGGTGACGTAGGTGAAAGCCGCTTCATTCTCTCTATTGAAGATGATATGTTCCGCCGTTACGCAAAAGAAGAAGTTGAAAAATTCTCAGCAAAAATGGTTGTCAATGAAGAAGGCATTATTCAAAATAAAGATGCTCAAGAACTCATTAACCGTACACAACGAATTGTTGAGGGCTCCCAATACGGTATGCGTGAATACAACCTAAAATTAGACGATGTTATCAATGACCAACGTACAGTTATTTATGGTCTACGTGACAAAATCTTAGCTGGTAAAGACTTAATGGACGAGCTAAAAAAAATGCTTCGTGAAACGGTTGAGTTTGCTGTTCTCGACGCTGCACCGGAAGAAGTTAATTCTATTGAATGGAATTATGATCAAATGGAGAGTTCACTTAACTCACTTTTCATTACGTCTGTCACAATTGACCGAGAAGTGGGCAAAGTAAAACAAATTTTAGCTGACGTTCAACCTTCAGAACAAGAACTGCTCAATCATATAGAGAAATTCGCAGAAAATGAACAAGTAATAGAAGTTCTTCCACAAATCATGCTTAGTTACATAGATAGTGGCTGGGTGAAACACTTGGAAGTAATGGCTCATTTAAAAGAAGGTATTGGTTTACGTCATTACCAACAAGAAGATCCAATGCGAATTTACCAACGTGAAGGACTTGAGTTATTCGGTAAGAATTTCCAAGAATTACGTCGTTCTATTATTATAGAGATTACTGGCTTCATGAAAACAATTGAGGCACAACAGGAGGAACAATAATGGGCTTATTTTCATTCTTTAAAAAATCGGACAAAATCGTTCAAGAAAACACAATTGACTCAAAAGACTTACTAGGAAACGCTACAACGAATTCAGGCGACAATCGTGATGTTGAGACAAAGCTTTCATTCCATCCAGATTGGGATGTACCACAGGAGCAAAAATACATTTTCAACTTCCTTTCAAATGAGCTAGAACCATTGAAACCAAATCAATTATCTCTTTCTTCTATTAGTATTGAAGAAAACAAACGTAAATGGCTTGTTCGTGCATTTTTCCGCTCATCCTTACCACAAGCAATCGAGCTAGGTGAAATTGAACTTTTCATTATGGATAAAAATGACGAGCTTGTAGCATCTAAAAAATTCGATTTTAAAGCACTTGGCACAATTCCAGCAGAAAGCGCTCGCCCATGGGTGTTCGAATTTGAAAAATCTACAATTAAAGTAGATGAAGTCCCTGAAGATGGTTGGAAAATTGCCTTCAATCTTGTTTCCCTTCGTGGTCATCAATTAGAATTAGATCCATCATGGGAAAAACAATTACCTGCAGCTCAAAAAGAAGAGCTAGCCAAAATCGTCGATACTTTACCAAAGTTAGGTGAAACTGAAGTAAACTTCACTGGCTTACAAGCAAAGCTGGCTGATAATGGCAATCTAAATGTATCGATTTTCATCCGTAACGGACACAATAAAGCTATTAATCTAGAACAATTACCGCTAGAAATTGTAGATGCAACAGGTAAACAAATTGCTAACGGTTCATTTACAATGGATCCAGTATTAACTGTACAACCAAACTCAACGAAGCCTTGGACATTTGTCTTCCCTGCAGAGCTTGTTGACGCAAAAGATGCAGATCTTTCTCGTTGGACAGCACGCGTAACACAATAAAATATCGAAATCCCTTCTTTTTCATAGAAAGAAGGGATTTTTTCATTTGATGATTTCTATCGGTGATACGTGAAGCTTCTCTTCCGCGGGTATTCGCTTCTCTTCCGCGGGTATTCGCTTCTCTTCCGCGGGTATTCTTACCTTCCGCGGGTATTCGATTCTCTTCCGCGGGTATTCACCTCCCTTCCGCGGGTATTCGCTTCTCTTCCGCGGGTATTCGCTTCCCTTCCGCGGGTATTCGCTTCTCTTCCGCGGGTATTCACCTCTCTTCCGCGGGTATTTGCTTCCCTTCCGCGGGTATTCGATTCTCTTCCGCGGGTATTCACTTCTTTTCCGCGGGTATTCGCCTCCCTTCCATAAAAAAAAGCGATTTCTGCGTATATGCAAAAATCGCTTTTATTTTATTTCACAGCGTCGAATCGTTTATAAGCTACTAATTTTGTAGACCAGTAAGAGTACGTAACATCCGAGATTTCAACACCATTTGAACCTGCATGGATAAATTTATTATTACCAAGATAAATACCCATATGAGATATTCCAGCTTTATACGTATTCTCGAAAAATACTAAATCTCCCGCTACCGGATTTTTAACTTGTGTTGTTTTACCATAAAAATATCCTTCGCTACTGTCTCTTCCTATTTTTAAGCCACCCTGATTAAAGGCATAGTAGATAAAGCCACTGCAATCAAGGCCTTCTGGTGTGTTACCACCATAAAGATACGGCGTTCCGACTAATGTATTAGCTACTTCTATCGTTTTCTTATAAATAGCTTGTCCATTAGCTGAAGGATCATTAGAATTTACTGATGGTGTTCCCGCACCTGAAGTTCCGCCATTATGTATTGTTTCGCCGTCAGGTATTGTAGCTACTGAAGTTAATTTTAATACCTGTCCAATGAAAATAGTGTCTGCCGTAAGTCCATTCCAATCTTTAATTTCCTTTTGTGTCACATTATATTGCTTAGCAATTTTTGATAATGTATCACCTTTAACTACTGTATAGGAAACATTTGTTGGCTTTGATGGAGTTGTTGGTTTTGTTGTTGATGGATTTGAAGGTTTTACTGTTTCATTAGTAGATTGTTTTGAAATCTCAAGTTTTTGCGCTACATAAATCGTATCATTCATTAAATTGTTCCAACTTTTTATGTCTTGTATTGTTACTTGATGGTTTTGGGCGATTTTAGATAAAGTATCTCCTTTTTGTACGGTATAGGTCGCTGCTTCTGCGGTCTGTAGTGCTAAAAATGAAGTAGCAATAGTGCTTAAAGCAAGGATTCTCAATTTTTTTGTCTTTTTCATATCAAATTTCCTCCGTTCGTGCTAGAATATTTCCTTGTGTGTCTTCTATCATACTAGATATTTTAGTAATCATATATCGGAAAAACTGACTATTTTTCAAACAATTTATTAATCTTATTGAATACGACAGATTCCGACGAATTACAATAGATTATTAATTGCAAGATTAGTAGTCATATGATAACATACACTTCTGTATTTAAAATTTTTAGAAAGTTTTATCTTTTCAATCTTAAAGGAGTTTTTAATTTTTATGAAAAACATAATGCTTTTCATCAAAGAGAATTTAGCAGTAGGTTTACTTTTGTTTGCTCTGTTTTTAGGTGCTGGAAATATTATCTTCCCACCATTATTAGGTCAACAAGCTGGTGAGTATATTACGCCAGCAATGATTGGTTTCTTAATAACAGGTGTTGGTTTACCTTTATTAGCAATCGTTGCTGTTGCGAAAGCGGGTGGCGACCTACAATTACTTGCGAATCGTGTCGGCCCTATCTTTGGTGTTATTTTTACATCCATCGTTTATTTAGCGATTGGACCATTTTTTGCAGTACCTCGTACAGGCTCTGTGTCCTATGAAATTGGGATTGCACCATTTCTTCCAGAGGCAGCAGCTGATCATTGGGCACCACTTTTCATTACTTCTATATTGTTTTTTGCCTTAATACTATGCCTAGCTATTAATCCTACAAAGCTTATAGATCGCGTGGGGAAAATTTTAACACCTGTTCTATTGCTCGTTATTTTATTATTAGCTGTTAAAAGCTTTGTTTCTCCAATGGGTGAACCTGGGACAGCAATAGGTAAATACACTGTATCACCTTTTTCTGAAGGCTTTGTTCAAGGCTACTTAACAATGGATGTACTGAGCGCACTCGTTTTCGGTATCGTTATTTTACAAGCGTTGCGCGGCATGGGGATGTCAGATACTAAAAAGCAAGTAAAAACGACGATTTTCGCGGGAATTGTTGCCGCTATTGGCTTATCATTTGTCTACATCTCACTTGGCCATATTGGTAACACTAGTATTGATGCGATTGGCATTTCTGATAATGGCGGTATTATTATTGCAAAATCAGCTGAAGTGCTTTTCGGTAAACTCGGGAGTATTATCCTATCTGTTACAATTTTACTAGCTTGTATATCTACTGCTGTAGGTTTATTAAATGCTAATGCTCAGTTTTTTAACAAGCTATTTCCAAGAATCTCGTATAAAACATTTATAGTCATTTTCACTATTTTAAGCATGGCCATTACGAACATTGGTCTTTCCACAATTATTAGTGCATCACTGCCTGTATTATTAATTATCTATCCACTTGCAATGGTGTTAATGGTATTGTCGCTTGTCGATAACTTCTTTAAAGGTGGACAAATTGTTTATATTTTAGCATTAATTCCAACATTCTTTGTAAGTTTGTATGATGGTTTGAAGGAAATGAATATTAAAATTGCGCCATACGAGAGCATATTAAAAGCTTTACCATTTTACGAGCAAAGTCTAGGATGGCTTGTACCTGCAATTATCGGCGCGCTTATCGGCTTGATTATTCATAAGCTTATAAAAAAATAGAGTGAAACTTTAATCAAGGGCACTGAAAAACTAAAGAAATTCTTCTTTTGTTGGATTTAGAAACTCAAAAAAGTCGATTTGCATCACAATTCTTTGTGGCAAATCGACTTTTTCAATGCCCTCACTTTAATCAGTGGAGGTTTTCTTCATCCCCCACTGATTATTCACCAATCGAGCTTTTATAGGCAGTTCATCTCCCAACTAACTTCTTTGCTTTCGCTGAATTTTGAGGTGGGAGTCTTCTGTAGCTGACGTTGCACTTTCGCTACATAAAACATTTGTAGCTGACGATTTGCCTTCGTTACAAAAAACATCTGTAACTGGCGCTTTACTTTCGCTACAAAAAACATCTGTAACTGGCGCTTTGCTTTCGCTACAAAAAACATCTGTAACTGGCGCTTTGCTTTCGCTACAAAAA